>VGEM01000115.1 GCA_016869315.1 Alphaproteobacteria bacterium
GTTCGCGCTGGCCGAAGCCGCAAATGCGCACCGGTTGATGGAATCAAGCACGCACTTCGGCAAAATTGTTCTAAAAATAATTTAAAATCAAGTAATTAGGAGAATTGGCAAAAGGTTTTGACCGCCCACGACCAAACCCATATATACCGCGCCATACTCGGATTTGAGCCCTCCGGATCGCCTGATCCGGATTCGCGCGCGCCGCGCGGGAGTTGAGGGCCTTGCTCCAGTCGAAAGGGAAGAGCCATGGCGCTGCCATTGATGCCAAAGGCCACGGCTGTTTGGTTGGTCGAGAACACGACGCTGACGTTCGAACAGATCGCCGCGTTTACCGGCATGCATGAACTCGAGGTCCAGGCCATTGCGGATGGTGAAGTCGCCGTCGGCATCGTCGGCGTCAACCCGGTCGGCAACGGTCAGGTCACGGCCGACGAAATTGCCCGGTGTGAACAGGACCCAAAATCACGCCTCAAGCCGAGCAAGAGCGATATACCGGTCCCACGGACACGCTCGAAGGGCGCCCGCTACACGCCCGTGTCGAAGCGGCAGGATCGCCCTGACGCCATTCTGTGGTTGGTCCGGCATCATCCCGAACTCAACGATGCGCAAGTCGCACGCTTGATCGGGACGACCAAATCGACCATCGCCAGCGTCCGCGATCGGACGCACTGGAATGCTGCTAATATCAAGCCGCAAAATCCGGTCACGCTCGGCCTGTGCACCGAAGCTGATCTGGAAAAATTTGTCGTCATTGCCCAACGCCGAAAGAACAACGCGGTGAAGGCCGAGGAACGGCGTAAGCGGCGCGAGGCGCGTGAAGCCGCGGCCGCGGCCGCTTCTGCCACAGCCGCCCCTGCCGTAGATGGTGCGGATGATTTGGTGACTGAGCCGACGGCGCCCGCCGGCGTCCAGCCTTAAATCTCCGAGCTGCCGGGCTAAAACTGATTTCCTGTAAGAAGAAAAGGGCCCGTTCCGAAACGGGCCCTTTTTCTTTGTCGCGCGGTCAGTGAACCGCCGCGCGTTGCAATTCGTCCTTGATCTGCAACTTCTGCCGTTTGAGCTGATGAACCAGGTTTTGATCGGGATTTGGGCGCTTCACTTCGTCGAGCAATTGACGATCGAGGTCGGCGTGCCGAGCCTTGAGCGTTTCCAGCCTGGAACCAACTATCATGCGTAACCTCCATGTTGTGACAACTCAAGCGCCCTAACTCTAGACCCGATCGCAGAGACCTGCAAAAAGTATCTCTATCTTGTTGAAAAATTGGTGCATTCTGAAGCGCCACGCGACTCGGGGGATGAGTGAAAGTAACATCCGCCGACTTGCATGTTCGACACTTTGGGCCGACGTGTATAATGTTGCAGCGAGCAAAACGCGGTGGATTTGGACGCGATGACGTGGACCCAAGAGCAGATCAAGTCGAAATTGGCTGAACTCGAACTCGAACATCGCGCCCTTGACGACGTCATTGAGAACGCCAAAAAGCAGGCTGATTTCGATCAGATCAAGCTGACCCGCCTGAAAAAGCGAAAATTGTCGTTGAAGGATCAGATCTTGGCGCTCCGCAACCAACTGATCCCCGATATCATCGCCTAAGGCTGCATTGGCTCAGGCGCCAGATCCACGAATCAGATGATCGACGCGGCCAATCGCGGTGAGAATTCCCTCGCCGACACTGGCTGCGACAGCGCCAACAGTCAGCGATACCGACATTTCAATTCCGGAAACAAGGAATCCTTCGGTTGCGATCGCATCCCGCACCTGTTCGGCGATCGCCGTCTCGTCAATCGGCCCTTGCTCGAAGGCAATGACGCCGGCCATCGCGGCTCCCGCCACAAGACTTGCAGCAATAATAGGGCGTGGCTCTAGGGTGACCGGGTGAGGCTTGCTCTTAGCGTCCGACGCTGACGGCGAAACAAACGGCACCACCGTGGCGTTGGCGAATCTGGCGAAGACATCGGCCAGGAGACCCTTGGCGGCGAGCAAACCGGAACTCCGGCGAACATCTTCGAATGTGTTGAGGTTGGCAAGAACTAACGTCCGCATCTCGCCGGCTGCCGCTGGCGCGGCCAGGGCAGCCGCGAGCGCGTCGAGTGATTTGTCACCCACATCCTGTGCCGTCGCTGGCGCATTCGCATTGCGACCGCGCTCGAGACGATTGACCATCGAACGCAGGAAATTGATTTCGGCGACCAGACTTGCGAGCGCGGCATGGGTGGCTGCCGTGACTTGTTCGGCAGGAATACCGAGGATCGTGATCCGGTCGTCGACCGGCTTGGTACGATCAATTTCCTTGTAGGTCTCAACCACCTTCTTGGCGGGGGGCGACGGCGAATCGCGACCTCCGCCTTGCGCACGTCCTTCGAGACGGGGTTGAACGGTAGCAACCGACGGAGGCTGCGTAATATCCGGCATCGATGAACCAAACGTTGGCGACGCCGCAGGCCCCACGCGTGCGACTCGAAATAAGGTACGCAACAGTAGTTGTTCAATTCTTACCGACCGAGGGACCTTTCCCTGAAAAGTTACGCCACCGGGCAACATATTGAATTTGATCAGAAATGGGCGTTTCGCCAGCTTGCCGCTGGGCCGGCGCGTCGGATAAAGTGCTGACTTGGCGGCGGTGCCGCCCCCACCGATAGCGCGCTCGCCATGACCCGCAGGTCCCAAGCCAAATCCGCCGGCAGTAAAGCCGGCAGCACGCGCCGTTCCAGCGTCGTTGTCGGGATCATCATGGGCAGCACGTCCGACTGGGACACCATGCGCCATGCCGCGGACATGCTCACCGAGCTTGGCGTTCGCCACGAAATACGTGTGGTTTCTGCGCATCGCACGCCGGAGCGGCTCTATGCATATGCGAAAGCGGCGGCCGGACGAGGGTTGCGCGTGATCATTGCCGGCGCGGGCGGAGCCGCGCATTTGCCTGGCATGACCGCGTCGATCACGGCACTTCCGGTGCTTGGTGTGCCGGTCGAATCGAAGTCGCTCAAAGGTCTTGATAGCCTGCTATCTATTGCACAGATGCCGGGCGGTATTCCGGTCGGTACCCTTGCCATCGGCAAGGCCGGCGCCAAGAACGCCGGGCTTCTGGCTGCTGCGATCATTGCCCTCGATCAGCCCAACGTGGCCGCACGACTCGCCAAATGGCGGGCACGACAATCAGCGGCGGTGCCGCGCATTCCGCTGTGAGCGCACGGCTTCCACCGGGGTCAACCCTTGGAATTCTTGGCGGTGGTCAACTCGGCCGCATGCTCGCGCTGGCCGCAGCCCGGCTTGGGTATCGCACCCACGTTTATTGCCCCGAAATCGACAATCCGGCGTCACAGGTCGCAACTGATGCGACCCGTGCCGACTATGGCGATCAGGCCGCGCTCGCGACATTTGCGTCGTCAGTCGATGCGGTGACCTACGAATTCGAAAACGTACCAGCGGCGACTGCACAATTTCTCGAGAGCCGCGTTCGTGTGCGCCCGGGGTGGCGCGTGCTCGAGACCGCACAGGATCGCATCAAAGAAAAGCAGTTCTTCGCTTCGATCAATCTGGGCGTCGCGGAATGGCGCGGAGTCAATTCCGCGGCCGAGCTCGCCGTTGCGGTCGAAACGATCGGCGCCCCGTGCGTACTCAAGACCACGCGGCTTGGGTATGACGGAAAAGGCCAGGCGAAGATTCGCGTGAGCAGCGATTGCGCCGCGGCATGGACGGCGATTGGCGGCAAGAGGGCACAGGCTCATCCCGACGGAGGCGCGTTCGCCATTGTCGAAAAGATGATCCCGTTCGCCTGCGAAATTTCGGTCATTGTCGCGGGAAGCGCCGACGGCAAGGTACTCGCATTTGAACCCGCTGAAAACGTTCATGCCAACCACATCCTGGCTACCTCGACCGTGCCGGCGCACGTAACCGCCGATGTCGTCGAGAAGGCCATGGCCGCAGCGCGGCGCGCGGCTGGCGCTTTCGATCTGGTCGGATTGCTCGCAATCGAATTTTTCGTGACCACAGACGGCAAGATTCTCGGCAACGAGATGGCGCCGCGCCCGCACAACTCGGGCCATTGGACGATGGACGCCTGCCAGACTGATCAGTTCGAACAACTGGTTCGCGCGGTGATGGGTCTTCCCCTGCTCGATCCGCTACGTCATTCGGACGTCGTGATGCACAATCTGATCGGCGACGAGGTGGCCGGAATCGACGCCTATTTGTCCGACCCGCGTGCGCATGTTCATTTGTACGGAAAGCGCGACACCCGCCCCGGCCGGAAAATGGGGCATGTGAATGTGCTGAAAGCGAAGCGCTGATATGGGCATGGTCATCTACGGAGATTCGAACTCGGGCAATTGCCTGAAAGTGAAATATCTTTCGGATGTCCTCGGCCAGCCGTACCGGTGGATTAAGACCAATGCCCTGAACGGAGAGACGCAAAAAGCTCCATTTCTCGCCATCAATCCCATGGGCCAGGTACCCGTGGTGACAATGCCCGACGGTCGCCACCTGGCGCAGTCTAACGCCATCATGCTGCACCTTGCCGACGGTAGTCGCCTCATCCCGACCGACCCGTTCGAGCGAACACAGATGATCGCCTGGCTGTTCTGGGAACAGAACAATCACGAGCCGTGGATCGCCGTGCGGCGGAAGCTGAAGTCGATGCTGAAAAAGCGCGACGATGAGATCGACCCCGCGCTATTGATCAACGGAAACCGCGCTCTTGGCATCATGAATGAGCACTTGGGCACGCGAGGCTATTTTGTCGCAGAGCGGCTGACCCTGGCCGACATCGCGCTGATCGCATACACGCGCGAGGCCGGCGAAGGTGGTTACAAGCTCGCCGACTTTCCCGCCGTCAGCGCGTGGATTGGCCGCGTGGATGGCGATCTCGGATTGCCCATGGTTAAGCCGTAGGGTCGATCACCTCGAGAAACTTGAAGCGATGAAAGCCTGTGTCGCGCGTGTAAATGATCTTCACGCCGTGTTCGCGCATCAGGATGGCTGTCTCGGCGTCGTGCAATTCGCTACCGGTTAATCCTTTTGCTTCGGCAAGAACTTCCGCTGCGACAGATGCAAATCGCTCGGTCGGCACAAGGAATTGAAGACCTGGGGCATCACACACCGCGGCGATGAACATCCACGCATCGTCAACAGAGAGTGGCTTCGGCAGGACGCGCCGATGCGTCACGACCGCGAGAAACTCGAAACAGATGCCCCACGTCAGGTACCAGGCGCCGGCTTGCCGGCAAAGCTTGTTGACCGCCTCCCGTGCAGGCTGATGGCGCGGGTCCCGCACATTCGCGGCATGGACCAGAATATTTGTATCGACGAGAATCAATCGGGCGACAACCTGTCTCGCCGGACAATCTCGTAAAGTGCCTGGCGGTCAGCGGCATCAACCAAAGGAACACCGCAATCGAATGTCGGCAGAGTTGGCAATGGTGGCTGGTCCCCCGGCCGGCTCCACAACGCGGTACGCAGCGAACTCTCGACGATCTCCGACATGGTCACGCCGCGGCGCGCGGCCTCGCGCTTGAGCCGCGCCATGACGGTGTCATCGATCCGAAGAGTCGTCTTCATATGGCTTGCCCTATCATTAGTACGGCAATATGGCAATCTGTAGCCTTCAGGTTCTGACACTTAAGGCCGTTAAAGTGTCCCACCCTTCGTGGGTTTAGGCGCTGAACTTCAGCACTCGCTGTCCCAACAATCGGCCAAACGTCAGTGCCGGCTTCACAAGCGCGCCGTTGGTGTGGGCGTTGCCCGAAGTGGCGCCGACGCCTGGTCGATTACCAAGACCCTGGCCCCACGCTCGGCGGCAAAAATCGCCGCCGGCATTCCGGCCGTGCCGCCGCCGACAACGATCATGTCGTAACTGGTCGCTGCCTCGGCCCGCCGCCACAACGGCAGGATGCTTGCCGACGCTATCGCCGTTGCACCGCCCAGGAATTGACGCTTCGAAATCTTCATGTGCTAACTCAGCGGAATGCTCGGCATGATGCGAGTCCAGATGCGCGCCCGCTAGGGTTTCACTGGCCGCACGCACTCGCTATAACGACAATCAAGTCAGCGGTTGAGGAGGTTCCCATGCCCGGTCCTTTGCACGGTATTCGCGTTCTTGAATTGACCAGCGTCGTACTGGGCCCATGGGCTGCCCAGATCCTGGGCGACATGGGTGCTGACATCATCAAAATCGAGGCACCGCACGGCGATTCGAATCGCAATCTCGGGGCGTCGAGAGCCACCAAGAACATGGCAGCGCTTTACCTGACCTGTAATCGGAACAAGCGCTCATTGGTTCTCGACCTCAAGCAAGAATCCGCCAAAGCCGCGCTACGTGCGTTGATCAAGACGGCCGATGTGTTTTTTCACAACAACCGCCCGCAAACGATGGAGAAGCTTGGTTTCGACTACGCCAAGGTGCGCGCGATCAATCCGAAGATCGTCTACTGCGGCGCCTACGGATATAGGAAAGATGGTCCCTACGGCGAGCGCGGCGCGCTCGATGATTCAATCCAGGCGGTGAGCGGCATCGCCATGCTGAATAAAATGGTTCTCGGCGAGCCGCGGTATCTGCCGACCATCGTGGCAGACAAGACGACGGCAATCACGTCGGTCTACGGAATCCTTGGCGCGCTGTTCCATCGCGAACGCACGGGCGAAGGCCAGGAGCTCGAAATTCCCATGTACGAGACTCTGGTCAACTACGTGATGGCCGAGCACCTCTGGGGCAAGACGTTCGATCCACCGCTCGGTCCGGCGGGCTACGTCCGCCTGATGAGTCAGGAGCGCAAACCGTATCCCACCAAGGATGGGTTCATCGCGATCCTTCCCTATCTGGACGCGCACTGGGAAACCTTTTGCAAGAAGTCAGGCCGCACCGACCTGCTCGAAGATCCACGCTTCACGACACTGGCAAAACGCGTCGCCAATATCGACCAGACCTACCAGGAAACCGCCAAGACGATGGCGACGCGGACGACCAAGGAATGGATCGACATCTTTGGCGAAACATCTGTCCCGACGATCGTCGTCAACACGTTGGACGATCTCGTCACCGACGAGCACCTCGTTGCCACCGGTTTCTGGAAGACGATCAACCACCCGACCGAAGGCAAACTACGCACGCCGGCGTTCCCCGTGAACTATTCGGCGACGCCGGCCGATGAAACACGCCTCCACCAACCGCTGCTGGGCGAACATAGCGTCATTATTCTGAAGGAAGCTGGTCTCGATCAGGCAGCCATCGATGCTATGGTCGCGACCAAGGCGACGGTGCAATCGGGCTCTCTATAGTGGAGATTCAAATGTTATTGGCACTCGCATTAGGATTCGCGTCGGCAGTGGCGCAAACGCCTCCTCCCGAAAACCTCGGACCCAACCCCAACATCGTGCGCGAGTTGTCGGGCACGATGACATTCCGGCAGATCTCGGACGGCCGCGTCCGGGGGCACGAGTTCTTCCGCGCGACCCAGCATCGCGACGGCACGCGGACCATGAACATCACCAAGGACCTTGCCGCGGCCAACGCGTTTCAAACCATCGTTGTTCGTGCCGCCGCCGACTTTCGGCCGCTCGAAACCTACGCCGCTTATTGGACCGGCGAAGGATATAAAGGCTCGATCCATGTGACGCTGGACGGCGATCGATTGCGCGCCGTCTCGACCTCTCCTTTGGGATCAAACACTCACGAGATTCGGGCGCCCGAAAAACTCTCGATTATCACCCACGGTGAGATCATGAACGGCTGGTACCTGTGGAGCGAGGATCCGAAAGCGACAGGTCCGCAGGCGGCCATGGCTTATAATCTCAACGCCGCGGCCCGCGGCAACGCACCGGTGACCGGAATTCTTCATCCAAGCGCGTTCACGCGGCGAGGGACCGAGACAATCAAGACCGAGGCGGGCACCTTCGAGACGACGAGGTACGACCTTGATAGCCTAGAAATGTGGATTGGAACGGTCGATCGTCTCTTGATCCGCCAGGTCGATCCCAAGGCCGGCCGCGAATACGTCTTGACCGACATCAAAGTGGTCGACAATGGCCGATAACACAATCCTTCACGGTTTGTTCATCGAGATGTGTCACCGGTGACAGGCCGAATCGGGCCTGTGGCCGGAGTAATCAATGCCAGAACGTTACGCTGACCGTACGCGCCGCATGCGCGCAGCCCTGACGCGTGGCAACCCAGTGGTCGACCTCCCGCTGCTCCAGGGCTTTGCTCTGACCTCAACCGAGATCGCGGGACTTCAACATACGGTGTGCGACTACCTGTGGCATTCGGCGTTCGAATTCGGGGTAGCGCTAGACCCGCCGACCGGTCCGGACTGGTTCATGCGCAACGCGGCGACATTGCGCAAGCTACCGAATGTCACGCCCAATGGCGTCGTGATGCCGAAGATCGAGAACACGGCGGCCTACAATCTGCTCCATCACATGGTGTCGTCGATCGTCGCCAAGGATTTGAATCCGGTCGAAGTGGCGGCAGTGTTCGCGCCGATCAACGTTCGGCTGGTCGATGGCACGCCCAATGCGCAAGTCGATGCACGGCCACGTGCGTCGACCAAGGTGCACAGCGATATCTGGGCCGCGGAACCGTCACGTTCCGTCACGCTATTCCTGACGGTCATGGGCGATACCGATCGCACCACGGTCAACTTCTGGGAACCCAAGGATTTTCCTGCCGAGTACCAATGCTCGATGCCGGACTATCTTGATGGCGCGCCGGTCACGGAAGGTGCAACGCCATATCCGGCCAGCTTCAAGAACGACCTATTGCTGGCCATGGATGCGTTCTGCCTGCATCAGACCGTCAAGGACGGCGGCGGTTATCGGCTATCGATCGATTTTCGCATCCTCTACAAACGCCGTTTGCCGACTGATGCCTATTTCGACACCCCTCGTTTGCAGAACTACCTGCCGCTCCCATTATGGATGGGCCTCGGACAATCGCACATGCTGGTCTCTCGCAAGTCGATCAAGGAATTCGTGCCCGACGTGACCCTCGACGCTTTTGCCTCGCGTTTCGACGTCACCGGACTGTAATCTCCCCGCCATGAACCGCCTCACGCACGTCGATCTGGCGACCATGACCGGCTTGCCGGAAGCGTTTGCCCGCGCGCACATCCCGGGAGAGGCGCTCGGCACAATGGAGTGGCGACGACTGACCCCGTCGGAGCGCGACGGCGCCATTCTCGGCGCGATCCGGGAGAACGAACGCGACGACCTTGCCAGCGCCGGCCCCGAAGGCATCGCGCGCTGGGAAAAAGGCTGGGCCGAAGTGGCGGCACGCGTGGCCAATGATGGTGCATCCGAGGACACGCTCCGGCCCCAATATTTCCGCTACGAGTTCATGCGCCTGCTCGGCGACTATGCGCGGCCCGAGGCGCGCGACCTCGAATACCGAATTCATAAGATGTTATCCGAGCTTGTGTTCCGCACGCACCTGGCCGGGCTCGAGTCCATTGTCGAGTTCGCCTGCGGTACCGGCATCAACTTGATGCGGATCGGAAAGATCTTTCCGACCATCAAACTAACGGGATGCGACTGGGCCAAACCGTCACAGGACATCCTCGGCCGAATTGCGACCCAGCACGGCATCAACCTTGCCGGTAAACTCGTCAACTTGTGGACGGGCGAAGGCGCCGATCCGGCCGCGCTTCGCCATGGCAGAACAGGAATTTTGACCGTCCATGGCCTTGAACAAATCGGCGCCGGTTGGGGACCGTTTCTCAAGATCGTCGAGGCGATGAAGCCGGCAATCGTCGTGCACATCGAGCCGATCGTCGAGATGTATGATCCCAACAGTCTGCTCGACGCCCTCGCCATCTGCTATCACAAGAAGCGCAAGTACGTCGACGGATTTTTGACCGAGATCCGCGCGCGTGAAGCCGCAGGCCAGGCCGAGATTGTCGCGACCAAGCGCTTCAATTTCGGCTCATCGTTTCAGGAAGCCTATACCCTCGTTGTCTGGCGGCCGAAAGCCTAAACGCCGCCCCTTGGCGGCGCAGGTTTCTGGTTCTTCGCATACCACTCAAGCGACGAAAGCGACGGTTCTTCCCACACCTTCGGCGCATCCAGGTACTTTGGATAATTCTTGGCCGTGTACTCGACCAAATCTTGCGGCAATCCATCGAGGCCGTGGGCGGACCCGAACCAGCATTGATAGAGACAATGTCCAGGTGCGGCTCCCATCAAC
>VGEM01000116.1 GCA_016869315.1 Alphaproteobacteria bacterium
ATATTTATGGAATTATTCCCGCATAACGGGAATCGATGCATCTAAAGTGAAGGCGCCGGACAAACGATAATCTTGCGCTCGGTGATTGACCCCATCAACAACTGATCGTCGAGGCGAACAGCAACACTGGCCGCCGCGAGCTCGCGACCGTCGCTGACCCGAACTTCAGGAGCGCTCCATGTTCCGTCGCTTGAGCGGCTGAGCCGATTGACAATCGAAGGCGATGCGTTCGCGGGATCGATGAAGTGGTGTACCAAGCCGATCGCGCTGCCATGCGACGTGATCCATGCGGCGCCATCCGCGGCCACATCAATGTTGTCAGGCAATCCCGCCAAGGGCACGCGCGCTTCTTCGACAACCGCGCCGGTGTCGCGATGGCGGCTCATGATCCGCACGCGCTTGGCCTGAGTTTCGGCGATGTACAGCCATCCGCCATCACCAGATACGTTAATACCGCCCGGAGACGCGAGGTCGTCCAATACTTCAGAAAGTTGCTCGCCATCAAAATGCACGAGGGTCGAATAACCGGTCCCGATCACTTGTTCGCCAGCCCTTTGCCAGGCCGTCCGTGCACCCGTGTCGTTGACGAGAAAGAACTGGCGCGGCCCGACTGCGGCGAGATCGTTGGGCTTGAAAAGCGCCTCGCCAGAAACCGACTTCGCATGATGGAAGACGCCGTCGTCGTGACGATCGAAAATCTCGACGCGATGCCCTTCGCCGACCGGGTGGCTGATGGCCATGAGAGTTTGTTCGCCGTCGGCCGCAGTGTAGAGCGACAGGCCGTGGGGTCGGAAATTGGCGGGCGCACCGACAACACCGTCGGACACCGTCCAGGGCACGGCGGTCAGATCGATCACGCTGACCGTGCCGGTCACGGGTTGAGGCGCGCGGCGATCGAGAGCGGAGATATAGGCGAGGTTGCGCACGCGATCGACCACGATGTCCTCGGCGCTGCCGCCATCGAGCGCGAACGCCTCGCAGGTGTCGGTCGCGGGCGGAAACGAGCCAAAGGCGCCCGTGCGGCCGGCATAGAATCCGGCGACGGCAACCGTCAGAACGACGATCGCGCCAACAAATCCACCGATGACTTTGAGTGTCGCCTTCATCGCCGTGCCAAAGTTGAAATCAGCCGGCGACTTTCTTGACGGCAAGCGCCAGACCGGTCAGCAGTTTCTGACCCGTAGCGCCACCCTCGCCTTCCATTTTTTTGCTGAATGACGTGCTTGAGCGTCTCGACATGAACGCGCACAACGCCCATCTGCGCGTCAGAGAGATCGTTGCCGGCCGTCTCGATGAAACGGCACAGTTGACCGCCAATGGTGGTCAACAACGGGTATCCGAAGCTCGCGCCCTGTCCCTTGAGCTCCGACGTTTTCAAGTACAGCGCCTCGACGTGATTAGTGCGTGCGGCCTTGTCGGACATTGCCATGTCGCAATAGGCCGATAGCTTGTGGAGATCATCGCCAACGGCCAGCATGAATGCACCCTTGGCCTCACCGATGCCGCGATCGGCCGCGTCGAGCACGGCCAGATTGACGCTGAGCGCAACGCCGGCATCGATCTGCTTCTTGCGGAGATTATTCGGCGGCTGGAGATATTTGACGGCGTCGGACATGGGGTTCCGGGATGGCGAGAGGGAAGCGAGTCTAGAACTTCATATCGGGTTTGCAACGCAAAAGCACGGTGTGGAAAGCCCTCCAATAACGATTACAACAGCAACCAGGTTGCCAGCCCGAGGAATGTAAAAAAGCCCACGACATCGGTGACGGTGGTCAGGATGACGCCGCCGGAATCTGCCGGATCCGACCCGAACTTGCGAATGAGCAGCGGGATAACGATACCCGACAGGCCGGCCACCGTCATATTGATGAACATCGCGACGCCGATGACGATCCCAAGCATCGCGTCGGTGAACCACCACCCGGCGGCCACGCCGACAATCGCGGCGAACAGCAGTCCGTTGATCATCCCAACGAACAATTCCTTGAAACAGATACGAACGGCGTTTGAGCTATCGAGCTCACGGGTGGCAATGGCCCGGATCGCGGTGGCAAGGGTCTGGGTTCCCGAATTGCCGCCCATGCCGGCGACGATCGGCATCAGCACGGCGAGCGCCGCCAGCTTGGCGATCGAATCTTCGTAAAGGCCGACAACCCACGACGCCAAGAACGCCGTCAGCAGATTTATGAACAGCCAGTAGAACCGCGACGTCGACGTTTGAATGATGGCGTTGTAGAGGCTCGAGACCTGGGTATTGCCGACACCGGCGAGCTTGAGGATGTCCTCGGCGGCTTCCTGTTCGATGATGTCGACCACGTCGTCGATGGTGATCTGGCCCACCAGACGACCCGACTTATCGATCACGGGCGCCGTCACCAGGTCCCGCTGCTTGAAGCGGAAGGCGACATCCTCGCGATCCATCTCGACTGGAACCGGTTCGACATCTTTCTCGATCAGATCTTGCATCTTCTCGGGACGCTTCGACCGCAGCAAGCGGCTCAATTCGACCATGCCTCGCGGTCGGTGCCGGGCGTCGACCACGAAAATGACGTAGAAGCGATCCGGCAGATTCTGAGCGGCGCGCATGTAGTCGATGGTCTCGCCGACGGTCCAGTAATTGGGCACGGCGACCAGCTCACGCTGCATCAGGCGACCGGCCGAATCGACCGGATGCGCGAGGCCTTGCTCGATCAGCATCCGCGTAGCCTGCGGCATGCGCTTGGCAATGGCCGCGCGCTCGTCTTCCGTTAGCTTGCTTGCGATATGAATGGCGTCGTCGGAGTCGAGTTCGGACAGGGCCGCGGCGAAGTCCTCGAAGCCGAGCGCGTCCATCACGGTATCGCGTACCTGTGGCGCAAGCTCGGGCAGGACTTCGGGGTTAAAGTCCTCGCGAACGGCCTCGATCAGCAAACGACGATCGTCATCGTCGAGATGCTCGATCAGGTCGGCCATGTCGGCGTGGTGGAGACCGCCCACACGCTTCCGGATGCGTTCTTTATCGTCGCTCCGCAACGCTTCGGCCACGCCGTCGACAAAAGCGGCGTCAAGGCCGAAGTGATCTCCGGCCTCTGACGCAGCGCGGTGCGGGGTGGCAACCTCTGACATCGGGACCGGCCGTCTACTGTCCGTTCAATTTGTAGATGACGATGAGATGGCCGTCGAAATCGACAAAGGCGGACTCGCGGCCTTTCGGTTTGCCATCGGGGCCGGGAAGCCCCTGCTCGGGGACGATCGACAGGCCGAGCGCCTTCGCGCGCGCCAGCACGTCGTCGAAATCGGGGGCGTTTACCACGGTCGCCGACATGTGCGGCAGCGGCGGCCGAGGCAGATCGACTCCTTTGACCTCGGTGATCGCGAGCGTGCGCTCCTGGGTGGGGCTGTCGAGCGTTGCGAATCTGATCTTCGCGTGACGCGGGAACTGGAAGACCGGATAGGAATACGAGTCGGACTGCGAATCTTTCAATTGATTCACTTTGAACCCAAGCACATCGCGGTAAACCTTGAGGGCTCTATCCATGTCGGCGACGCAGAGATTGATGCGTTTCAGGCTGGGCATTGGGCTGGTCCTTGATGACTCACATGCGATCGATCTGATTTTCGAGCCCTAGACCTTTCGGTGCATCGGATCAAGCGAAAGTGCCGAAAATCCGGTCGACCAAGACGGAGAGACGAACATGATGAATCGGAGAACATTAATCGGAAATCTTGCCGCGATGGCAGCGACGCCAGGCGCTTCCGCGCAGGAAGGGTTTCCGCATGGCCTCATGGTCTTCGGGGGAACCGGAAAGCTTGGCGCTGAGATCATCAAGCTGGTGAAGCCAAATTATCCGTTTGTGGGCGTATTCATGAGGGGAAGCTCGAAGACGGACTTACTGGATGGCACCAATTTGAACTATACGATTGGCGATCTGTTCAATAGCGCCGACGTTGCAATGGCGTTTCGATCGTTTCTATATCGGGCCGCTGTCATCGCTCTCCGCGTCGAGGACAATGATCTCAGATTTTACGAGAAAGCGATGACGGTCATTGTCGCAGGCGCCAAAACCAGCGGCGTCAAGCATATTGTCCATCACAGCGCCGTCGGCGCCGGAGAAAATGCCCAAAACTTTCAGGACCTCGGCTGGGAAAAGGTGCCGGGACTGCTTGACCGTCTGAAAGATCAAGGCGTCGGCGAAGAAATTCTGAAGGCCAGCGGGATCCCCTACACCATCATCCGCAACGCCCGAGTCTACCCTGAAAACACCCCAGCTACCGGCAAAGCCAAGCTGACCACGGATCACAAGGTTTTGACGCCAATGACGCGGGCCGACCTCGCCCGCCTTACGGTGTCATGCCTTGAAAAGAAGTCGCACTTCGGTAAGACCTACCACGTCCGGGATCGGTCATTGAAATGGCCCCCGCCGGACCGCCAGCAGAGTTAACGCGGAAACGGGGTGCGACCCTATTTTTGAGGCGGAAAATGGTGCGGTCGAAAGGACTTGAACCTTCACGGGTTTCCCCACAGCGACCTCAACGCTGCGCGTCTGCCAGTTCCGCCACGACCGCACGTCGCTTCAGAGATGGGGACCGAAATCCCCCCGGCAAGCGGCGGCGGGGATAGCAAATCGGCCCCCCATTGGCAACCGAGCGAATCCCCGCTGACCGGTGCGCGACAGACCGCTGGCGTCGCGACGCCGGGCCCATGATGCACCGGAGGTCCGTCGGCACGGTCGACTACGCGACAGCCATGGCCGAGATGGAAGACCGGGTTGCCGGCACCGTCAGCGGCCAATCCGCCGAGTTGCTTTGGCTGCTGGAGCATCCGCCGCTCTATACCGCTGGCACCAGCGCCCGAGATGGCGACCTCCTGACGCCCGGCCGATTCCCGGTATTCAAGACTGGTCGCGGCGGCCAATACACCTACCACGGCCCTGGCCAACGGGTCGGATACGTGATTCTTGATCTCAAACGCCGCGCGCAGCCCGCCCCGGACATTCGCTGTTATGTCAGCGCCCTCGAGGAATGGCTGATCGCAGCACTGGCATCGTTCAATGTCGCGGCCGAGCGCCGCGAAGGCCGGGTTGGCCTCTGGGTCAAACGCCCCCTCGGCGGCGAGGACAAAATTGCCGCCATCGGCGTCCGGGTGCGCCATTGGGTGACGTTCCATGGGGTTGCACTCAACGTGAACCCCGATCTGTCGCATTACGCAGGGATCGTACCCTGTGGTGTGCGGGAGCATGGCGTGACGTCGCTCCACGCCCTCGGCGTGAAGGCAACTATGGCCGAGATCGACACCGCCCTTGAGCGGACGTTCGCGGCAACCTTCAACACGACCCTCGTGGCCGAGTAGCGCTCAGGCCTTGTCGAGGATCGCCCTGGGATCGGCCCAGACATCAGGGTGATGTTTCTTGGTGAGTTCCTGATAGAGGGCCGGATAGTCGGTCATTTTGGCATAGCGCCGGCCGGTACCGTTGCCGAGCAGGTGGCCCTTGCGATCTCCCATCTTGAGCCACGGACGCCACGTGACGACAACGTTGAAGTGCACGAGAGTTGGCGTTTGGTTGAGCGACGGATTGTTCAGGTCACTGAGAGTGGTGTGATACGTGGTCACTTCGTTGTAAGAAAACTTGGGGCCGGGAAACCCGTCTGGTGACGAGACCAAGGATTCTTCGACGATCCAGCAATCGTCATTGACGATGCGCGCCGGCAGAAAACGGTTTTTGATACTCATGCCGCGCGCCTCGCCTGCGGCGCCACCGATCTTGAGGCCATCGGCGGTGATTGTGATCTTGCTCGGCCCCATGCGGGTCTGCGGCACGTCGTTCACTTCGCCGGTGATCGGATTCTGAAACTTTTCCATCAGCTGGCCGGTATTCCAGTCGGTGAAATAAGCGACTTCGAAGATTCGCCCTTCGAAATTGCCGTCCGGCAGCTTTTGGTAGCGGCTGAAGGTCCCAGCGAGAACGCCGTAGAGCGGCGTCAGCTTCTCCTCCATCACCGCGTAATAAATGCCGGTGATGCCGCCCATGCAGATACGGCCATCGAGCGCGCCGCGCATCTTTTGAAAGGCGGTCAGAAAGTCGCCGCGATTGCCGAGGTCGAACGCCTTGCCGTCCGCCGCATTGGCTCCCGCCACAGGCAACGTCATGGCCGTGAGCGCACCGGGCAAACCGAGAGCCATGGTCGAAAGGCTTAGGGCGCCACGGCGCGTGGTCAGATGGTCGGTCATTGAATTCCTCCAGACTGTTCGCGCGAGTACAGCCGATTGGCCACGACAAGTACACTGGCAAGCCCATCGGAGTTGGCCTAGGTTCGCGCTTCGGTCAGCGGGTCTGGAAGCACCGTGACAACCCCCACTCTGTCTGTCGTCATTTCCGAGCCGAGCGAGGGCTACGCCCTGCTCGACAGCGGCGCCGGCCGGAAACTCGAGCGATTTGGCGCAATCACGGTTAACCGGCCGGAACCCCAGGCGATGTGGGCGCGGCGCCTTTCAGCGGCGGAATGGGCCAGGGCCGACGGCGTCTTCGACGGCGATACCGAGGACGACAAGGGGCGCTGGAAGTTCAACGGCAGCCCGACGGAGGAGTGGACGGTGCCCTTCGCCGACGTGAACGCCGTGTGCCGGTTTAGCCCCTTTCGCCATATGGGCGTGTTTCCAGAACAGGAACTGCACTGGCATTGGATGACAGGCCACTTGGCACGAGCGCCAAAGCCAGGACGGGTCCTCAACTTGTTTGCCTATACCGGAATCGCCTCGCTGATCGCCGCCAAGACTGGCGCCGAGGTGACCCATGTCGACGCTTCAAAGAAGGCCATTGCATGGGCGAAGGAGAACCAGTCGGCGTCAGGACTGACGGCAGCGACCGTGCGCTGGATCGTCGATGACGCCCGCAAGTTCACCGCGCGCGAAGTGCGCCGCGGCAAGACCTACCATGGTCTGCTCGTCGATCCTCCCAAGTTCGGCCGCGGCCCCGAGGGTGAAACGTGGGACCTGTTCGATCACCTCCCCGACCTCATGAAGTCCTGCGCGTCGCTCATTGACCCCGATTTCGGCTTCGTCATCTTCACCGCCTATGCGATTCGGGCGTCGAGCCTGGCGATGGACGGACTGATGAGAGACGTCCTTGTCGGCCGCGGCGGCAGTTTCGAGTCAGGCGAAATCGCCATTCGAGAAGCCCCGGTCTCCGGCCAACCACAGCGACTGCTGCCGACGTCGCTTTATGTGCGATGGACCAGTCATGGCTGAGCTGGTTCGCATCACCAGCCTGCAGAACGCGCTCGTCAAACACGCCCGCAGCCTCGATCGCCGGAAAGAGCGCAAAGAATCCGGGCAATTCATCGCCGAAGGCGTCAAGGTGATTGCCACCGCCCGTGATCGGGGCTGGACGCCCGACACGCTCTTCGTGGCCGACAGCGAGGGAAAGGCCGGCATGGTCCCGTCCCTGATCGATTGGGCGCGCCAAGCCGGCGCTCAATGTGTCTCGATCAACGATAAGCTGGCTGAGGCGTTGTCGGCGCGCGACAACCCTCAGGCGCTGATCGGCGTGTTCAGGCAACGTTGGGCCAGCCTCCCCGCGAAGCCCACGAAAGACGAGGTTTGGGTTGCCTTGGAAGAGATTCGCGACCCCGGCAATCTTGGCACCATCATCCGCACAATCGATGCCGTCGGAGCGCAGGGCGTCATTCTCATCGGCACCTGCTGCGACCCCTTTGCCCGCGATGCCGTTCGCGCAAGCATGGGGTCAATCTTCAGCGTTCCATTAATTTTGACGACCCGAATTGACTTTCTGACCTGGTGCTCGGGCTGGCCAGGCGAGATTGTCGCCACACATCTGAAGACAGCGACCGACTATCGACGGACCTACCCGGCCCCAACTCTTCTGGTTATGGGCAGCGAGGGCCCCGGATTGTCCGATGAATTGGCACGCACGGCATCCTGCCGTGTGCGCATCCCCATGGCCAACGACGCGGCCGACTCTCTCAACCTCGCGGTCGCGACCGGCGTCATGCTCTATGAAATCCAGCGAACCCGGTTGTGACGCTAGGCCGAACCGGTCGCGCGTTCGACGAACTCGTTTCCATCGGGGGCCGGCGCTGAACTTGCCGCGACATCATCGACCCGCGCCCAGATTGGCCCCCTGCGGCAGAGCGCAACAAATTCGTCGATCACGGCTTGGTCGCCAGCAGCGATCGCTTCAACGCGCCCGTCGGTCAAATTCCTGACCCAGCCAACCAATCCGAGCCTTGATGCGGTCCTCTCTGTCCAGGCGCGGTAGCCAACGCCTTGGACGCGCCCTGAAATCAAGAGCCGGACAGTGACAAGCGAAGCCGAAATCAGGCGAACTCCAGGATGATCTGGTCGACCGCGAGGCTTGCGCCTGGAGCCTGGTGGATCTTCTTCACCGTGCCGTCGCGTTCAGCCTTGAGAACGTTTTCCATCTTCATCGCCTCGACGATGGCAAGCGTCTCACCTGACTTGATCTCCTGGCCCTCCTTGACCGCCAGCGAGACCAGCAACCCTGGCATCGGCGACAGCAGGAAACGCGACATGTCCGGCGGCGGCTTATAGGGCATCAGGCGCGCCATGGCCGCTTCACGTTCGGTCAGCACCCGGACATCGATCTGGGCGCCGGCGTGAAATAATCGATAGCCGACGCCGCGGCGATCAACCTGGACCACCACGGTTTCAGCCTTACCTTTGTCGGCCCGCACTTCGGCGTGGAGCAAAGGTTGACCAAACATCCACGGACTGGTGACGGTCAGGATCTTTTTACCAACCTTGACCGTGCCGCTGGCGGGCCCGAGCTCGATTTCGCCTTGCGCAGGGTGAGCGCTGACCCAGGCTGGCGTCTGGGTCATTGTCTTGCCCTCGCCGCTCACCACGACCCAATGATCAGGCACCGCACGAGAGTGGCCCGGGATCGACCCCGAGATCGACGCGGCGCGCGACTGATACGCGTTATGCACCAGGGCGGCGATACCCAAGAGCACGGTCGGATCCTCGGCCGGCAGGTCCTTGGCCGAAAAGCCGTCGGGGTATTCTTCTGCGATAAAATTGGTCGAAAGCCTGCCGCTTTCAAACTTCGCCTTGCCCATGAGCGAGGCCAGGAACGGAATGTTATGGCTGACACCGCGGATATAGTACACATCGAGCGCGCGGCGCATGTGCGTCGTCGCCTCGGCGCGATCCGATCCGGTCGCGATCAACTTGGCGATCATCGGGTCGTAGTAGACCGAGATCTCGCCGCCTTCGTAGACGCCGGTATCGACACGGACGTGCTTGGTTTCAAGCGGCGGGAGGTAGCGCGTCAAGCGGCCGGTCGACGGCAGGAAATTGCGATATGGGTCTTCGGCATAGACGCGCGCCTCGATCGCCCAACCTGACATCTTCACATCGCTCTGCTTGAACGGCAGCGCTTCGCCCGCGGCGACCCGGATCATCAGCTCAACGAGATCGAGCCCAGTGACCATCTCGGTCACCGGATGCTCGACCTGAAGGCGGGTGTTCATTTCCAGGAAATAGAAGTTCCGCTTTTGGTCGACGATGAACTCAACCGTTCCCGCGCTGACATACTTGACCGCTTTGGCGAGGGCCACGGCCTGTTCGCCCATGGCCTTGCGAGTCTTGGCGTCGAGGAACGGCGACGGCGCTTCCTCGATCACCTTCTGATGGCGGCGCTGGATCGAGCATTCGCGCTCGCCGAGGTACACCGTGTTGCCTTTGCGATCAGCGAGAACCTGAATTTCGATGTGACGCGGCTGCTCGATATAGCGCTCGATGAACACGCGATCGTCGCCGAAGGATGACTTCGCCTCGGACGTCGCACGCTGAAACCCTTCCCGGACTTCGCCTTCATTGCGGGCGATGCGCATGCCTTTGCCGCCGCCGCCCGCCGAAGCCTTGATCATCACCGGGAAGCCGACTTCCTTGGCGATCTTGATGGCGTGAGCTTCGTCCTTGATGACGCCATTATATCCCGGCACCACCGAGACCTTCGCTTTGACCGCGAGCTTCTTGGACTCGATCTTGTCGCCCATG
>VGEM01000117.1 GCA_016869315.1 Alphaproteobacteria bacterium
GCAATGCCTCAAGTGCCACACGCGCCTTGAATTCGCTCGAAAACCGTTGCCGCTTCGCCATCTGGTATTCCTCCGCTCCCGGCGGAATACACCTTAAAACCCTGTCCGAATTTCTAGGACCAGCTCACTGCGAGGGTCAATTGGCTTACGGGAACAGAAAGGAGGTAGAAACGTTCCTTTTCCTCGATCCGAAGAGTTTCGTTCGATCGATCGGGCTTTTTGTCAGAAGGCGCTACACGTTGGCGAGCCCCGCTCGAATCGAACGCGAGAGTTTCCAGCACGCCAAGTGCCTGGCCTTCAATCGCGCGACTATCATCGTTTGAAAATGCCGTGAACGAGACCCTAAATCCGCCAACGTCAATGAAACCGGTGGTCATATATTTGAATTCGTCCGGTTTTGGCGCACGGTCGGTGACCGCGAAATAGGCCCCACTCACGTTGGCCCCGCTCAAACCCTTCACTTCAATTTTTTTCTCCACCGCCTGTGGCTTGAATTCCTCGACGGCCTCACGTGTGGCTTGATCGACCGGCGGAAATCGACGCGGATCGATAATTTGGCTGCCTGACATCAATGGCGTGACCATGAGCCGAAAAAAATTGGCTTCCGATGTCTGGAAAACAATGGTTGGCGCAACAAATGGAACTCCGCGTTCTTCAGCGCTCTGCCAGGTGTCGGGCACGTTGAATACAAGGTCACCGATCTCGCCGATCGGATGACGGATGGCAACGTTCGCGGCTAAAGCCGGGAGCGAAGCAATTGCGTTCGCCGCCGAAGCCGCCAGCAACGCGATGCCGCACCAGCGCCTCATGAATGCCTCACCACGAAACGACCCATTTCAGCGGCGCCAGCCCACGTCGCAGCTGACTTGGTCCAGGACCGCGCGCAGCCAGATGCCGCTCTACAAGTTTGCTCGAAAAAGCAGATTAATCAACTTCTAGGTGAGGCTTGGTCAAGCCTCGCACATGGAATTGATACGCAAAGGACACCCTGGAATAGGCGAAAAACCGTCACATAACGGTGCTTTGCCATCTTGGCGGACGACGGCATGGGGGTCATGCTCGACGGGCCTTGCCCCATCCATAGACGGAGTCTCGCATGACCTATCGCACGCTTCTGAAAGGCGTCGCCACCGTGGCGTTTGCCTCGGCCCTGGCGCTGCCCGCCATCGCCGCCGACGGCCCCGGCCGCGGAACCTCCATCGATGACTGGAAGGGCCTCACCATTCTCAAGGGTGGCAAGGGCTACGTGGCGGCGCCGCTCGGCCAGTTGCACTATCGCGACGTCGGCCCGCGCGACAAGGTTCCGCTCATCCTGCTGCACCAGTCGCCGATGTCGATGATCCAGTGGGGCGACGTGCAGAACGAGCTGGTCGCCATGGGCCATCGCGTCATCACTGTCGACACCCCCGGAAACGGTCTGTCCGACATCCCGGCGAAGCAGCCGACCATCGAGGACCTGGCCGACAACCTCGTCGCGCTACTCGATCATTTGAAGCTGCCGAAAGTGATCATGGGCGGCCACCATACCGGGGCGCAGATCGCGACCGCCTTCACGGCGCGTCACCCGGATCGCGTCACGGCGGTCGTGCTGCATGGCGCCGCCATGTTCTCGGACGAGGAACTGGCCAACCTTCAGGCACGGATCGGCAAAGGCACCGGTACCGGCCGACTGCCGATGGCCGACGGATCGAACTTCAACCGGCGCTTCTATGGCGACAAGGGCGACACGCGGCAGGAGCTGCTGAATGCCAATACCTGGCTGACGATCACGACTTACATCTCGGGCCCGGACCTCGGCCACTACGCCGCGTTCCACTACCGCATGCGGGCCGACATTATGAAGATCAAGGTCCCGACGCTGCTGCTGTCCGATACTGGCGATTCCATTAACGCGATCGACAAAGAAGTCGCCAAGCTTCGCCCCGAATTCAAGTACGTCGAATTCTCCAACGGCAACTTCATGGAATTCATGGCCCAGCCGAAGAAGTGGGCCAGCATCGTCGACGAGTGGATGAAGAGCAACGTTAAGAGCTAACAGACGACCCTCTCCTCAGTCAGGAGAGGGCAACTCGATTGAAACGCCGGGCCCGCAACAGCGCGCCCGGCGTTTTATTTTTTGGGGTACCCGGAACGCCTTGAACCTGGTACGGCCTGAGCGTATGTTTGCCACATGGAAATCTCGCAAGTCGGGTTCTGGCTGTCGCCGCAGTTCGAACGATGGGCTGCGCGAACATGGTCTACGCCCGAGCTGACGGAATTTCTTGAGTACTTGGCGCGCCACCCCGAACTCGGAGCGATCATCCCTGAGACCGGCGGCGCGCGCAAAATCAGGTGGCGCGTCCCGGGCAAAGGAAAGCCTGGCGGCGCGAGAGTGATCCACTACTTTCCGTTTCGTGGCGGGCGGATTTACGTGCTGATGGGATACTCCAAGTCAGAGAAGGTCGACCTCAGCCCCGCAGATCGCCACACCTTGGCCGAGGCTCTTATGCCAATCAAACAAGCCCTGAGAACAAAATGAAGCGAACACCCCCCGCCCGCCGTCGCGCCAAATCACGACGCGCCACCGAGGACCTTCTCGCGGCAGCCGATTGGGCCGCCCGCCATGCCGAAGGCCGCGCCATCGGCGGCCGCAAGATTGAAATTCAGATTCCCGACGTCCGTGCGATCCGCACACGCTTGCGTCTGAGCCAGTCCGCGTTTGCCGAGAAATTCGGGCTCAACGTCAGAACGCTGCAGGATTGGGAACAGGGCCGTAAGGTCCCAGAGCAAACCGCGCGGGTGCTGCTGCGCGTCATTTCAAGAACCCCGGATGCCGTTGAACAGGCGGTGGCGGCGTAGGTGCGGGAAATGAGGCGACAAGCACGCGTGGCGAACCTCACCTCAATTCAAACGTAACCCCGCCCGTACCCTGCACCGCGACCCGACCATCCGTTCCGACCACAAGCCCGGCGGCGCCTGGTATCGATGCAATCAGCGCCAACCCCGCCTCTGGTCCGAGTACAAACCCCGCCGTCGACAGCGCGTCGGCGGCCATGGCGGTGGGGGCGATCACCGTGGTCGCGGCGACGCCCGAGACTGGCCAGCCGGTGCGCGGGTCGATGATGTGGCTGTAGCGCTGGCCGTCGTGCTCGAAGTAGCGATCGTAGTCGCCCGAGGTGGCGACGGCGCCCGCGTTGAACGACACCGATCCGATCAGCCCATTCTTGCGTGGGTCCTGGAGGCCGATCTTCCACGGGTTTCCATCAGGCCGCGCGCCGAGCACGCCAATATTGCCGCCAAGATCGACCAGCGCCGCCGGCACGTCACGCGCTTTGAGTTCGGCAATGGCGCGATCGACGGCGTATCCTTTGGCAATGGCGCCGAGATCGATCGCGGTCTCACGCGCCAGCGCGACCGCTCGCGCTGCCGCGTCGATCGTCAGCCTGTCCATCCCGACCCGTCGCCGCGCCTCCTCGATTGCGTCTTGGGGCGGAACGACAACGCGGTCGTTTCGATAGAAGCCCCATAGCTCGACCAGGGGCGTGACCGTGACATCGAACGCGCCGCCCGATCGGCGCGCGAATGAGTTGGCGGCCTGTAACACCTCAAACATCGGCGCGCTGACGGAAACTGGCCCCTGCCCTGCCTTAGCATTGAGCAGCACCAGCTCGCTGTCGGGGCGGTACAGGCTCATCATGCGGTCGATCTCGGCGATGACGGCGTGGGCGGCAATGAGGTCTTGCTCGGCCAGCGCGCTATGAGACGCCGGCCGATAGACCGTGATGTCGAGGCTGGTCGCCATCACCGTCCACGCGCGGCGCGTGGCGGTCAGCTCGGATCGATGCGTGATGCACGAAGCCAGCAAGAGCGGCGCGGCCAGCGCCGTCCGGCGATCAAGCGGCGACGCCAAGCTTCTTCGCCCGCTTTTTCGTCAACAGCCAGTGGGGGCAGCGCGCCTGATCGTTGTAGAGAATTTCGCAATCGTCACAGCGCACGCACTCCTGCTTCGAGACGTTCTGGCCCTTGATCGCACCCCATTCGCAGATCTTGTCGCACAGCTTGCAGGTCTTGCACTGCTGCCAGCGCTTGATACCGAAGATCGTCACCGTCGACAGAACGCCGAGCGCCGCTCCGACCGAGCACAAATAGCGGCAGTAGAAATTGCGGATGAACACGGTCGCGAGCAGCAGCATCGCCAGCAACAGCCACATCACCGTCGTGCCGCTCAGCGTGAACATCCAGAACGGCTCGACATACTTGTAGACGAAATTGTCCCGCGTGATCAGAAAGTACGCGAGGATCGCCACGAGGATCACGTATTTGAGATAGATCGCCCTCCGGTCGAACCACGCCGGTGGCTCGTAGCGCCATCGCCGCGGCAGGACGCGATCCATCAACTGGGTCAGCGCGCCAAACGCACAGATGCGCCCGCAGTAGAGCCGCCCCCACAGGACGGTCGAGGCCAACGTGAACAGCATCAGCCCGTACCACGACAGACTGGTTTTGAAGTCGGGGAACGAGAGCTGCGCCAATCCGAAAATGTGAACCATCGAGACGAGATTGCCCTTGGCAAAACCCATGTAGCCGATGGCGACAACCATCGTGGCGTATTTGAGCGGCGTGCTCTTTCTGAAAAAGCTGACCAGCGCGAGCGCGAAAAACGCGGCCAGAACCGCGAGATCGATCACATCGCCGGTGCGAAAGGCCGAGATATCCGCTTCATCCTGCTGCAGCAGCGCGTCAAGCTCGTCGAGCGATGGTTCTTGCGCAGCCGCGTTCACTTCTTGGCTTTCTGCTCGGCGAGATAGAGCTGCATGATGCGCCGCGCGCTCTTCTTGATGACTCGCGCGCCGCCGTCGATCGTGATCGTCGCCCGCGTCACGGCATCGATATCCTCGCCCACTTCAAATGTATTGAGAATGCTCTTGCCCTGGTACTGCGACACATAGTCCGGTGGATCGACCGAGAAATAACCGAACGGCTCGCGATGGGAGATGACTTTGACCGCCGTGATCTTACCCGCCGTCGTCAACCCCACAAGTTGCGCGATTTGGCTGGAGTAGGCGTACTCGTCGGGCTCGACCTCGTCGGTCCGGAACACGAACCCGACCACGGTGGCGTCACCGGTTGTCGGATCCAGTTTGTAGGCGCGGACGTGCGGCTTGGCGCCGCCCTTAACCGAAAAAATGTTGGCGTCCGGAAATACCGATTTGTAAAGCTTCTCGTCTTCCGGGCTGGCGCGATCGATGGTCGCCGACCGGGCCGCGCCCGCACCGCAGACCAGCGCAAGAACCACCGCAACGCACAGCCTGGTGGCGATCGGCATCTCATCCCTCGCCCGACAATTTGCGCCGACTTTATCGGCAATTCTGCCGCGTCTGGCAATCGATCCCTTTGGATTCGATCGCTTTGGATTCAAGTCATGGCCGTCTATGATCCATACCTCGCCCCAAAAGCGGAGACAGCCATGACCGATTCATTCCAGTTCTCGCGCCGGCTCATCGTCGGGATGGGCATTGTCGCGATGCCGTCGCTGGCCCTGGCGCAGGCCAAGCTCCTTGAACAAGGCAAGAGCCTGCTCGGCGGCGCCGGTGGCAAACTCAGCGCCAATGAGATCAGCGGCGGCCTCAAGGAAGCGCTGAAGGTTGGATCGAAAAACGTCGTCGGCCGGCTCGGTAAAGCTGACGGCTACAATGCCGACCCCGCGATCCGCATTCCGTTGCCGGGCCCGCTGCAAAAAATCGAAGGTGCGCTCAAGGCGCTCGGCGCGGCCGGATTGCTCGGCGATCTGCAAACCAAGATGAATCGCGCCGCCGAGCAGGCCGCCCCCAAAGCGCTCGATATTTTTGTCGACGCCATCGGCAAGATGACCATCGCCGATGCGCAGGGCATTCTGTCGGGCCCGCAGGACGCGGCGACGCAATACTTTCGCAAGACGACGTCCGATGGCCTTACCGGCGCCTTCAAGCCGATCGTCGATTCGAGCCTGTCCGGCGTCGGCGCCGTCAGCGCTTTCAAGTCGGTCCAGGACAAAGCGGCCGGCATTCCGATGGCGGGCAAGAGCGTTGCAAACTTCAATCTCACCGACTTCACCGTCGGCAAGGCCCTCGACGGCGTGTTCCATTATAAGGGCAAGGAAGAGGCGGCGATCCGCACCAACCCGGCAGCGCGGACGACCGATCTTCTGAAAAAGGTCTTTGCCTAACGCGATCAAGGGTCGACGACATGACGGCGAAAATTCTCATCGCGAGTTTTCTGGCGTCGGCTGCCGCTTTCGCCGCCCCACCGCCGCCCGGTCCCGATTTGTCGCCGCCGTCGAATGCCAACCAAAGTGTCTTCCGTCTGCAGGGCTTCGATACCACGCAAGTCGCGCCCGACCTTTACACCTTCCGCTGGGAAGGCACGCGCAACATGTTCTGGGTGACGCCCGATGGCGTAATCGCGACCGACCCCATCAGCATCAATGCCGCGAAAGCCCTGCGCGACGAAATCCGCAAGGTGACCGACAAGCCGGTCCAATACGTGGTCTATTCGCACAATCACTGGGATCACATTCTCGGCGGCAAGATTTTCAAGGACGAAGGCGCGACCTTCGTCAGCCACAACAACTGCGTGAAGCATTTCACCATGTATCCGCATCCGGATTTGGTGATGCCGGACGTGACCTTCGAGGGCAACCACGAAATCAAACTCGGCGGTAAGACACTTGAGCTGATCTACCTCGGCCCCAATCACAGCGACTGCCTGGTCGTTATGCGACCGAAGCCGCACCCGGTGCTGTTCATTGTCGATCTCGCAACACCCGAGGGCGTACCGCTTGGCCGTCTCAACGACTATTACCTGATCCCGTACATCAATTCGCTACGCGCCATCGAAGCGATGGAGGGCATCGAAACGATGATCCCGGGCCATCGCATGCCGACGGCGCCCATCGCAACGCTTGGCGAGCGGCGCGCCTACCTGGAAGCGCTGATGGCGGCGGTCAAGAAGGAACTGGAAGCCGGCACCCCGGCGGCGGAGATTCTTAACAAGATATCGTTGCCGGACTTCGCGCACATGCGGAACTACGAAACCCAGCTCAAGGAAAACGCGCGACGCGTGATCACGTACTATGGGATGGGGTGGTGATCTCTAATCTGTTCTCTTTTTGAAGTAGCGAACGCCGTCAATTCGTTCGAAGTCAGCATCCTGAGTCCAAAGAATTGCGCCATGGGCGCGCGCTGTCGTCAGGACAATGCTGTCTGCCAAGGGCAGCTTGAAGTCGATACTGTTTCGCGCCGCTTCGAGGGCAAGAGAAGCAGTCACGTCTACGATTCGTCCTCGTTGCATCATGGCAATGCCGTTGATCGCGCCACTTTCCCCGAGCTGCTGGTAAAGACGCTTATAGACCTCGAACAAACACAGCGTCGGAACAAGGAGGTGCTCGGTTTGCTCAATTGCGTCAGCGAAGCGCGCGGCGTTTGGACCGTCTGCGAAATACTCCAGCCAGGCGGACGAATCGACGACGTTCATATCCGATCGTCGTCGCGTGGAACGTCGGTGCTAATGCCACGAGCGAAGCCGCGCATAGCGCGCATCGGCCGCCAAGGAACCAATTCAATTCGATCGCCGATCCGGATCGCGGTGACTCTCTGACCAGGTTTGAGCTTGAGCTCCTCTCTGATCGCCCGGGGGATGACCACCTGGAATTTGGGGGAGATCGTTACGGTTTCCATGTTGCCTCGATCGATCATCATGTCGTATGTCGATATATATATCGATACTTTGCTCGTATTACAATGGACTCGGAATTGTGCTCGCGCGAGTCGTTCTGATGGTCGGCCTTACAGCTTGGTCGGATTCGGTGCGTCGCCGTAGACGGCTTTGGGGTCGAAAGTCTTTTCGGTTTCGCGGTACTTGAGAGCGTCGATTGCGCCGGCGAGCGGGCCGCCTGTTGGAACGCTGCGATAGAAGCAGCTCATGAAACCGACATGGCAGCTGGCGCCCGATCCTGCCACCGCCACTTTCAGCCATACCGCGTCCTGGTCGTCGTCGATCCGGAGATCGACCACTTTCTGAGTGAGCCCCGACGTCGCGCCCTTGTGCCACAGCACTTTGCGACTGCGGCTGTAGTAGTGGGCCTCGCCCGTCTCGATGGTCTTGGCGAGCGCTTCCGCGTTCATGTAGCCGACCATCAGGACATCGCCGGTGTCGGCCGCGGTTGTGACGCAGACGATGAGGCCCTGGTCGTCGAACTTGGGGGCGAGCGTGTGACCTTCCTCGACCTGCTCGACGCTGATCCTGGTACCGAACGTGTGGGTCGTCATGTCGGGTCCTAATTGCCCCTGCCTGATTGCCCCTTTAGGAGCTGTCCTTTTTGCCCCTGCAGGGCCGCTGCTGCCGAGGGGGTCAGATGGGCCTTGGGCAGGCAATAGTCAACCTAAACCCCTGGCCTACAGGGCAAATTTGAGCGTGGGGCGGGCCTTTTGCAAACCACCTGGGGATCGGATATCACCTATCAGGACCCTCGCAGGACGGCCGCCGGACGAACCCGCTATGTCCTTGAATCTCTACAATACTTTGACGCGGTCCAAGGATGTCTTCACGCCGCTTCGACCCGACCGGGTCACGGTCTATGTCTGCGGCCCGACCGTCTACAACCATGCCCATATCGGCAACGCGCGGCCGGCCGTCGTCTTCGACGTGTTGGTGCGCCTGCTGCGGACCCGCCATGACCGCGTGATCTTCGCCCGCAACGTCACCGACGTTGACGACAAGATCAATGCCGCCGCCAAGGCGACCGGCCAGCCGATCTCGGCCATCACCGAAAAGTACGCTACGATCTACCGCAGCGACATGGCGGCGCTCGGGGTTGCCGCGCCCGATGTTGAACCCCATGCGACGGCGCATATTCCGCAGATCATCGCGCTGATCGAACGGCTGATCGCATCGGGCCACGCCTATACAGCTGAAGGCCACGTGCTGTTCAACGTGCCCGCCTTTGCGGCCTACGGGAAACTTTCGGGTCGCGATCGCGACGACATGATCGCCGGCGCCCGGGTGGACGTCGCGCCGTACAAGAAAGATCCTGCCGACTTCGTGCTGTGGAAGCCCTCGACCGACGATCTGCCCGGTTGGCCGAGCCCCTGGGGCCGCGGCCGGCCCGGCTGGCATATCGAATGCTCGGCGATGATCGCGACGCATCTGGGCGAGACTATCGACATCCATGGTGGCGGCAACGATCTGATTTTCCCCCACCACGAAAACGAACTGGCGCAGAGCGCATGCGCCCATCACGGCGCGCCGTTGGCCGGGGTCTGGATGCACAATGGCTTCCTGACCATGGACAAGGAGAAGATGTCGAAATCGCTTGGCAACATCGTCACCGTGCACGAGTTGTTGACGCGGGCACCGGGCGAAGCCATCCGCTGGGCGCTGCTATCGGCCCACTATCGCCAGCCACTCGACTGGTCCGATGATGTGTTGGCGCAAGCGAAGCGAACACTCGATCGATTCTACCTGGCACTTGATCAAGTGAAAGGCATCACGGCGACGCCGACCAACGCCCCGAACGCGATGATCGCGGCGCTCGACGACGACCTCAACACACCGAAAGCCGCTGCCGAGATTGCGGCCCTGGTCAAGGCGCTGAACGGCGCGACGACGGATGCCGAAAAGGCACGCCTGAAAGGTGAAGTGCTCGCCGCCGGAAAACTGCTCGGAATCTTGCAGCAGGAACCTTCGCAATGGCTCACAGCGGCGGCGCCGGACACAAATGTCGACGCGGGCGAGATCGAACGATTGATCGCCGCACGCATCGCCGCGCGCAAGGCCAAGGACTTCAAGGAAGCCGACCGCATTCGCGATCAGATCGCGGCCATGGGCGTGGTGATCGAGGATCGCGCCGACGGCACCCGCTGGCGGCTGGCGAGCTGACCATGCCGACCGACACCGCGCGCGCCATCGCAATGCTGAAGAAACTGGTCGGCTTCGATACCGTGTCTCGCAAGTCGAACATGGC
>VGEM01000118.1 GCA_016869315.1 Alphaproteobacteria bacterium
GCCGTAGAGATTATCCTTGTTGGCCTCGATCAGTCTGTCGACGGCGTCGGCGTCGTAGCCTTTGACCTGATCAGCCAGCATCTGGCCCATGCTGGGAAAATCGCGCTTGCGATCGATCTGCCGGCTCGCATCCCACAGCGCCGAGCGTTGCAGGGCGCGCGAGCAGTGGAGATAGACGTCGTCGATCGCGACAACGATGATCGACACCGGCAGGTGTCCGTCGGTTTCGAATTTTCTCTTGAGCGCAGGATCGGTCGTGATCCGCGCACGGCCATTGAGGCGCAGCATTTCGGTCATGCCGGGCAGAAAGAACAACAGGCCGACGCCCGGATTGACGATAATGTTCTCAAGACCGTCGAGCCGATTGTTGCCGGGCCAGTCGGGCAGCATCACCGTCTTGTCGTTGGCGATCTTGACCCAGCCCGGCGGGCCTCCCTTCGGGGACGCATCGAGATTGCCGTCCGCGTCGCACGTGGCCAGTACGCAGAACGGACTCTTCTCGACAAACGCACGGCAATGCCGGTCGAGCGCCGGCAGCACCTTTTTCACCGCCCCTTCGCCCGGCATCTTGTAGACGGCGCGCAATCGATCGCGCCTCGTGATGTCGAATGAGTCGAGTTTGACGTCGTCGGGCATGGCGGCCTCCGCTTAACGATCCGGCAACTTGATTGCCTTACTGTGCTGACGTGGGCTCTCTCTAACAAGAATAATCATGTCGGGAAACAACTCAGGGAACAACATGGACGATGCCCCGTCGGGCCTTGGCTGGAGCGATTTCGTGGCCGCGGCAGTGGCAATCGGGATCGCGACCGTTGCCGCGCCGCCGGCGCACGCGGCCGGAGATGTGGTGGGACCCCAGCCCGCGCCCGAGGCGCCGTCGCCGTCGCCGCCTCTGTTGCCCGACCTGTCCCTCCCGAGCGACGCGGCGTCGCGTACGTCCGCTGTCGACTATGCCATCGTCACTCAGCCGGTCGCACTGCGTTTTGCGCCGTCGGTCGACGGTCAAACGGGGGCGCAACCCTCGATCGTCGTTCGCAACGATCACTGGAATCTGGTCGATCTCGATGGCGTCGCCCGGCTTTCGGCCTTCTCCAAGGGAACACTGACCGCCGAGGACGCCGTGCTGGCGCGCACGCCGGCCGCCATGCCGCGCCAAACCGGCACCGGCTTCGGGTTCGTCACCGACACGCCGATGTATGTCGGGGCGACGTTGCGTACCGATCGCTCGATTTACGACTTCGAAATCGACCGTTTCCGAGGCGCCCGCTGGACCACCAGCCTGTTCGTCGGAACGTCAACGTCCTTTGGGCCGATTTACGTGGGCACCTACAAGGAGCCGGACAGATCGCGCGCAACCTACCTCTACCTCGGCCGTTGGTTCTGATACCCTCGCCGCTCGAACAACGAGGGCGCTCATGAAAATTCTCTCTCTCGCGATACTGTGGTCGGCGACAACAATGGCTGCCGACCTGCGGCCGGATCAGCTTGCGTTTCGCGATCTCTACAAGGAACTGGTCGAGACCAATACGACATTGTCCGTGGGCAGCTGTACCGATGCCGCTGCCAAGATGGCGGCACGACTAAGAGCCGCCGGATATCCCGACAAGGACCTTCATGCTTTCGGGGTCGCGGATAAACCCAAGGAGGGCGGATTGGTGGCGTGGCTGCCGGGGTTCGATCCGCGCGAGAAGGCGATCCTGCTGCTGGCGCACATCGACGTGGTCGAGGCCGACGGCAAGGATTGGCGGCACGATCCGTTCAAGCTGACGGAAGACGGCGATTATTACTATGGCCGCGGCACCACCGACGACAAGGCGATGGCGGCGATCTTCACCGACTCGCGCATTCGCTATCGGCGCGACGGCTTCCGCCCCAAGCGCACACTGAAACTGGCGTTGACCTGCGGCGAGGAAACGTCGATCGCCTTCAACGGGGTCCAGTACCTGATCGACAGTCGGCGCGATCTGATCGACGCCGGCTTCGCGATCAACGAGGGCGGCGTCGGCATGCTCGACGCGAACGGCAAGCGGGTCGCGCTTGAGGTTCAGATGGGCGAGAAGGTTTATCAGGATTTCGAATTCACCGTCAGCAATCCGGGCGGGCACTCGTCGCAGCCGGTGAAGGAGAATGCGATCTATCGCCTCGCCGCGGCGCTGTCGCGTCTCGACGCTCACGAATTCCCAGTCGCGCTGACCGACACGACGCGCGCGTATTTCCGGCGAATGTCGGCAATCACGGGCGGCGAAACCGGGCGCGCCATGCGCGCGTTGGCCGAGACGTCGAGCGATGCGAAGGCCGTGGCGGAAGTGGCCAAGAATAAGACGTGGAACGCGATGATGCGCACCACCTGCGTCGCGACCATGGTCGACGCCGGACACGCGGTGAACGCCTTGCCGCAGCGCGCGACCGCCAACGTCAACTGCCGGCTGTTGCCTGGTGTTTCGGTCGACTCCGTTCACAAGACGCTGATCGATATTGCCGGCGATCCCGCGGTCACGGTAACGATCGTCGAATCGCAAAGCGTGACGTTCGAGCCGCCGCCGCTGACGCCCGAGATCATGAAACCGCTCGAAGCCGTCGCCGGCGAAATCTATCCCGGCGTTCCGGTAGTGCCGACCATGATCACCGGCGCAACCGACGGTTCGCGCCTGAACGCCGCGGGGATTCCGACCTACGGCATCGAAGGCGTGTTCGTCGACCCCGACCTCGGCAACATCCACGGCATCAATGAACGGATTCGGGTTCGGTCGCTGATGGACGGCCGCGATTTCCTGCACAAGCTGGTGCAACGCTACGCGATGCAGTAGCCGCGCTCTCGCCCGTCAGGTACGGACGGCGAGATCGGATACCCGCCCTTCGGGCCGATCTTTTTGGGCGCCGCCCCGAACTGTGGTTTGAACAGTGCGACGAGCCGAGAACGATCCTGACGTGTCCGACACGTAAGGCGTCTGAGCGCGGCACATAAGGGAAACGGTTACACCACCATGCAGACGGTTTTGGTTTCGAGGTAGTTGTCGACGGCTTGGGTGCCGGAATCGCGGCTCCAGCCTGACTCTTTGTAGCCGCCGATCGGCAAGCTGGCGTCGAACATCAGGTGGCAGTTGACCCAAACCGTGCCGGCCTTGATGGCCGAGGCGTAGCGGGTTGCCTTGCTCAAATCCTGCGTCCACACGCTCGCCGCCAACCCGTAGTGCGTGTCATTGGCGAGCCGCGGCACGTCGTCTAGCGAATCAATCGGCATCGCCACCACCACCGGCCCGAAAATCTCCTCCTGGACGATCTTCATCTTGTGATCGGTCTTCGCCACCACCGTCGGCGTGATGAACGTTCCGGCCGGCCCACCCTGCGCACCACCGCACACGATCTCGGCGCCGGCCGCCCTGCCGCCGTCGATGTAGCCCTTGATCTTGTCGGCCTGCATCTTGTTGACGATCGGGCCGATCTGCGTCGCGGGATCGAGCCCGTGGCCGAGCTTCATGCCCTTGGCGATGTCCGCTACGCCGGCCACGACTTTGTCGAAAACTTTCTTTTCGACATAGAGCCGCGTGCCCGCAACACACACCTGACCGGTATTGAAGAACACGGCATTGGCGGCGCCGGGAATGGCGATGTCCATCTCGGCGTCGGCCAGAATGATCGACGGCGATTTACCGCCAAGTTCGAGCGCGACTTTTTTCAAGTTTCCACCAGCGGCCTGAAGAATCTTCCGCCCCGTGGCGGTCGAGCCCGTGAAAGCGATCTTGTCGACATCGTGGTGCTCGGACAGCGCCTGCCCCGCCTCGGGCCCGAGACCGGTCACGACATTGAAGACGCCGGGCGGCACGCCTGCCTCCATGATCAATTCGCCCAGGCGAATGGCTGTGAGCGAGGTATCTTCGGCGGGCTTCAAGATCATCGAACAGCCGGCCGCGAGGCACGGCGCGATCTTCATGGCTTCGAGCACCAGCGGACTGTTCCACGGCGTAATCGCGCCGACGACACCGATCGGTTCCTTGACCGTGTAGGCGAAGATCTTCTTGCCCGGCGGCTGGTAGTTGATCGATGTCGGGATGGTCTCGCCGTGAATCTTGCTGGCCTGGCCCGCGAAATATCTGAACTGGCCGATCGCACCTGGGATTTCGGCCCAGCGCCCGACAAAAAGCGGCTTGCCCTGATCGAGCGTCTCAAGCTCGGACAACTCTTCGATATTGGCTTCGATCAGCTCGGCGATCTTCCAGAGAATGCGCCCGCGTTCGTCGGGGGTTTTGTCGCGCCACACACCCTTATCGAACGCCTCGCGCGCCGCCTTCACCGCCAGATCGACATCGGCTTTGGCGCCGCGCGGGACGGTGCCGATCACCTTGCCGGTGGCCGGATCCCTTGAGTCAATCCGCTGGCCGGAAACGGCGTCGCGCCATTCACCGCCGATCAACATTTTCTTGTCGCGCCCGCGCAAGAACGCCTGGGCGCCAGAGGTCTTCGGCTGATCGATCTTGATCTCAACGACGGCGTTCATGGCTTATCACCTGTTTTCCTGATCGGGAATGTGGCCCTTGTGATTCTCGAGGTACCAGCTTGCGACCTGCTCGCGTGTCGCAAACCAGACCCCCGGTAACGTCTTTGCGAAATCGAGAAATTCGCGGATGGCCCGCACCCGATAGGCGCGGCCGCAGACGTGCGGATGCAATCCGACGTTCATCAGCTTGCCGGTGCCCCAGGCCTCGGCCTCGCGATACTGCGTCGTCAGTTCCTCGATGAGAATGTCGCGGAACTCGTCGGTCGTATGATTACGCCGAGTCAAAATGGTGAAGTCGTTGATCTCGTTGGTGTACGGCGTCGAGACGATCGGACCCTTATCGGTGTGGATCAAATAAGGCTGATCGTCGTTCAGGATGTCGCAATAGAAGATCAGCCCGTGCTCTTTGAGAATGCTCGGCGTGTTCGGCGTGCCGCGCAATGACGACGACAACCAACCGCGTGCGGGCTTGCCGTAGAACTCCTTGTAAACCTTGAGCGTCGATTCAATGACTTCACGTTCTTTCGCCGGATTCGTGGCGAAATCGGTAAGCAATTCGCCCTGCTCGTAATTGTGCGCGACAACTTCCCAACCGCGCTCGGCCGGCGCTCGCGCGATCTCGGAGCGAATCAACGCGGTCTTAGCGTTGATAGTGCAGCTGGCCGGCACTTTGGCGCGATCGAAAATCTCGAACAGTCGCCAGATGCCAACCCGCTGGCCGTACTCGCGCCAGGTGAAGTTAGGAAAGTCGGCGACATTGCCCGGCAGCACGTCAGGTAGAATCGGCGGACCGCCCGCGTAGTAGGGACGGTCGGTATCCTTGACCATGTCCCAGGTTTCGAGATTGAGCGTCAGGATCAGCGCGACCTTCTTGTTGTCGGGCCATTTCAAGGGCCCGCGCTTAGCGATCCCGGAGAACGGATAACGCATCGTCACGTCAAGAGACTCCTATTGAATGGTGTAGGATTCGCGCAACGTCAGAATCATCGACGTCTTGAGCAGAAATTTCTTGGCAAGCTCTGGATCGGACGCCTGGCGCACAAAATCGGCTTGACGCTTTTTCTGCGCATCGGGATCCTTCTCTTCCATCAGCTTCTTATTGGCGATGGATTGATCCTGCACGAACTTGGTCGCCGTCAGGCGGCGTTGGCGGTCGTAACGGTCGAGCGCCACATCGGCATCGGTCTCACCCTTGCGGATCGACACGAGTTTTTCGCAGAGATTGAATCCGTCGTGCAGCCCGCCATTCATGCCCATCCCGCCCAGCGGATTGTTAATGTGGGCTGAATCGCCCGCCAGCAAAATGCGGCCCTTGCGGTAGGTATCGGCGACGCGCTGATGGACGTTGTAGAGCGTCTTGTGGCCGATCTGATAGCGCCCGGTCTTGGGCGCGAGGTGTTGCATCCGATCCTCGATGAAATCGTCCGAGATCAACGTCTCGTTCGGGATTCCGGGCGTGGTCGGAAACAGCACGCGCCACAAATTGGCGCAGCGCAGGAGCACGCACCACTCATCGGGATCGGAGATGTAGTTGACCGCCGCGAGCCCCGGAAAAAACCGATCGAGCGGGTATGTCGTCGACGCCACCAGAAATTTTTCGGGGTATGTGAACCCGCCGTACGTCAGGCCCGACGTCTGTCGTACCATGCTGTTGGCGCCCTCAGCGCCTATGACGATCGTACCGCGAATGACTTTCTCGCCGTCCTCGGTGCCGACAACCAATTCGACGCCAGTGTCATCCTGGCCCTGAACCCTGATCACGCCGTGGCCCATCAGCACTTTGGCGTTCGGATAATTCTTCAAATCCTCACAGGCGATCTTGTTGAGACGCCATTGTTCGACCTGTAGTCGATAAGGATGCTTGGTCTCTGACTTGATGTGGCCAAGATCGAATTCGGCGTACTCGCCGGTGCGACGGTCGCGATACTGATACTTGGGAACGATCAGACCCTGTTGAATCAAACGGTCGGTCACGCCCAAGCTCGACAGCATATCGAGCGTCGGCGGATGAAACGTCGAGGCGCGCAGATCCTCCGGCAGCACCTTCTCCTTCTCCAGTAGAACGACGTCGAAACCCTCGCGCGCCAGGTAGAGCGCCGCCGACGCCCCGACCGGGCCGGCACCGGCGACGATGATGGGATCCTTACCGATATACGAAGCCATGACAGTTTCCTTGGATCAAAGCGAAGAATCAGAACGAACGGAACGAACCACCGTGAAACACCAGCGGCGCGTTGCCGATATTGAACACGCGATGGACATGCCCGACGACAATATCGTGATCGCCACCGGGATAGCGTGCCCAAACCGAGCATTCGAGATAGGCGATACAGCCAACGATTAAAGGCACGCCGGAAAGGCCCTCGCGGATGTCGATGCCACGGAACTTGTCGGGAGTCGATTGCGCGAGCTGACGCGCCAGCGCCTCTTGATCGGCCGATAGCACATTGACGGCAAACGCGTCCTTGACTTGAAAATTCTCGAAGCTCTGGGCGCTGTTGGCGATACTCCAGAGGATGAGCGGCGGATCGATCGACAGCGAATTGAACGAATTGGCGGTCAGGCCGACCCGCTCGCCCGCCGGCGACAGCGAAGTCATCACCGTGACCCCGGTGGCGAACTGGCCGAGCGTGCGGCGGAACTCACGACGCGCGGCATCGTCCGATGCCGGGTCGATCCCCTGACTGCCGTCGATTTCCGTTGCCGCCGTCATGGGTGCCGCAAATTCCCCCGTCCCATCGAGCCTTAAACGCCCGGTTATTCGATAACAAGCTCAACGCGTTAGATATACAGCCCATGAGCTCGCAAGGCCTTGATTCAGGCCACCATCGGATTCCCTTGTCCACCTGTTGGACGATTTGCTAGGGTGGGCCGCAAGGGGAGCCCATGGCCAAAGACGACGACCTCGACGACGATGGCGACGGCACGGCCGACTCGGTCCGGCCCATCCGCGCCCTGATGCGCGGGCTCGAAGCCCTTCAGGAACTCAACCGGCATAACGGTGCGACGGTCACGGATATTGCCAAGGCCGTGCGCCTGCCGCGCACGACCGCCTATCGGGTACTCGAGACGCTGTGCGTCGCCGGATACGCGTTGCGCGACGATTCCGACGATCGCTATCGTCTCACTATTAAGGTGCGTTCGCTGTCCGACGGTTTCGACGACGAAGCCTGGGTGCGCGACATCGCCAAGCCGCTGTTGACCAAACTGGGCAAAGAAGTGGTGTGGCCTCTGGCGATTTCAACCCTGCACGGCACGTCGATGCTGGTGCGCGACACGACCGACAAGGATAGCCCGCTCGCGCTCGAACGATATTCGGCGGGGTTCCGGGTGCCCGTGCTCGGGTCGTCGTCGGGCCGCGTTCATCTCGCCTTTTGCAGCGAGGAACAGCGCAATACCATGCTGGACGTCTTGTCCAAGTCCGAACGGCCCGAGGACAAGATCGCGCGCGATCGCACCGTGGTGTCGCGCATCCTCGGCGACGCCCGAAAAAACGGGTGGGCGCTGTTCGACAATCCGTCGCTGGCCGAACTCAATCTCGCCGTTCCGGTGTTTGCCAAAGGCCGCGTGCTGGCCTGCCTCGTGATGCGGTTCATCCGTTCGGCCATGACACCCGACCAGGCGGTTGAAAAGTACGTTCCCTTCCTGAAACGCACGGCCGACGAAATTGGCAAAGCGTTCGAGGCGTCGAGCCACTGAGCCGGATGTACGCCCGAAGGCATTTCGTCACTGTCGAACAACCCGGCAGACCGCCGCGCCAGTTGCACTATCGCCGTGCCGGCTCCGGCCCGCCCGTGTTGCTCCTGCACAAGAGCCCTGAGTCGTCCCACGAATTCGAGGCACACCTTGAGCTGTGGGCCAAAGACTTCACGGCCATCGCGCTCGACACGCCGGGCTACGGCCTATCCGATCCCCTGCCCGATGCGCACCTCGGTCTCGCGCCCTTAGCCGACAACATCGCCTCGGCAATGGACGCACTTGGAATCGATCAAGCGCCGATCTACGGCGCCCACACCGGCGGCATGATCGCCCTCGAATTCGCGCGCCGTCATCCCAAGCGCTCGCCAATGATCGTGATGAACGGCATCGTCGCGCTGACCGACGACGAAAAAGCCGACATCCTCGGCAATTACTTCGACGATTTCATGCCGAAGCGCGACGGGCGCCATATGACGCGGATCTGGCATCGGACCCGCGACCAGTTGGTGTTCTTCCCGTGGTACAACAAAACCGAAGCCGCGCGCGCGCGCATGCGCGAGACGTTCGATGTGCCGAGCGCCGCGGCGCTGCACCCCAATCTGCTCGATCTTTTGCGCTGCGGCATCCACGAGCGCGACGGATACTCGGCCGCTTTCAGCGGCAACGGCGCGAAACTGATCCAGGATGTCGGCATCCGCCTGGTCATCATGGATGACCAGAAGAGCATCCTGCTCAACCAGCTCGACCGCTTGCCAAAGCCGCTGCCGAAATTGGTCTCGATGGAGACCTTTCCCGACCAGGCGGCCCTTGAGTGCCGCGCCCGCGAACTTCTCAAGACCGGGGCCACGGCGCGGTCACCGGCGGTTGTCGCAACCGCGACCATGTCCACCCAGGCGTGGAAGACCTACGCGGACGCCGGCCAGGGACAGATGTTTCTGAAACGCGACCATGGCGGACACGGCCGGCCGGTGGTCTTGCTGCACGACCTTGGACGGTCGGCCCGGCAATGGGATCCGCTTGTCGCCATGCTGCTCGGGCGGCGCCCGACGATCGCCGTCGATCTGCCGGGCCATGGCGAAACCGGCGATCTCGCCGGCAACAAGATGACGCTTGCAGCCACGTCAGCGTCGATCAGGGCCGCACTCGGCTCGCTCGGTGTCGGCGCGTTCGACCTGGTGGCAGCCGGTGGCGCGGCCGCGATTGCGGCGTCAGTCGCTTCGTCGTGTAACGTCGCATCGATGATGCTGGTTGAGCCCTGGCTGCTGTCGGCCGCCGATCGCGCGGCGCTGCAGCGGCGCCTCGCGCCCGACCTGACGCCGCACTGGCACGGTGCTCATTTGAATGCGGCGTGGTACGCCGCCCGCGACGCCGAACTTTTCTGGCCCTGGTTCGCGACCGACCGGGCCCATGCCCTCCGGCGTCCTCCCGAAATTGAACTCGCGGCCATACATGACCGCGCGGTCGATCTGCTGAAGGCTTACCCGTGGCACAATGCGCTGTGCGACGACGTACTGTCTCATGACATCGACGCCCTGGTGGCCAGAATCCAATGCCCCATCACCATCGCCGCGCGCGCCGGTACTCCGGGCGCGGCGCGGGCGACCCTGACGCTGTCGGATGATGTTGCGCGGCGCTGGGCCGCAATTGCCGCTTTGCTTGGCCCTCAATGAGTCTTGTCGTCGAGCGCGCCCAAGCCCTGCGCCAGCCGCGAGTTGCGGTATCCGTAGAAAATATACAACAACGCACCGAGCGCGAGGTATGACAC
>VGEM01000119.1 GCA_016869315.1 Alphaproteobacteria bacterium
ACTTCCGGTTCGCCGAAGGAAATGCGACCAAACAAAGAATCTAGGGCGTTTCCTCAATTCCATCAAAGTGGGAAACGCCCTAGCCATCGACATCGATGTGATCGGGCGGCAGCCCGCGGCGTGCGCGCTCGACCATGATGCGGTAGGCGCGTTCGACGGCGCGCCGCCAGGCATCGGTATCGAACAGCGGATGGGTATCGCGGTTGCGGCGCAGTTTCTCCCGCACCGCGGCCAAGGCGGCGGGGTCCGTCGCCAGCCGGAAGGCAAGCGCCTCGTACTCGGGTAGCGATGACGTCACCAGCTCGTTGAGGCCAAGAGCGGCGAGCAGGCTGCTCGAGACCCGCGATGCGAAGGTGTCGCCGCGGAGCACGATCAACGGCAGGCCGCAATACAGGGCGTCGGTTCCGGTCGCGTGGGCGCCGAAGGGGGCGGTATCGAGAAATATGCCGGCGAGCCCATGGCGCGCGAAGTGCTCGGCCTTGGTTGCGCGCGCCGCGAAGATCAGCCGTGTCGGATCGACGCCACGCGCCGCTGCCGCGCCGCGCAGGTTCGCAACCACCTCGGATGAATCCTGGCGCAGCCAAAGCACGCTGCCGGGAACGCGCTGCAACAGCCGCATCCAGGCGTCGAACATCCGCGGCGCGATCTTGTGACTGGAGTTGAAGCAACAAAACACGAAACCGTCGTCGGGCAGGCCCGTTTCGGCCCGGCCCGGCGGCGGACCGACGGCGACGCCGCGCAGGTCATTGATCTGATAACATGCCGGCATGGCGACGATTTTCTCGCTGTAATAGTCCTCATCGCCGCGTGGCACGATGACGCGGTCGGAGATGAGATAGTCGACGGCCGACGCGCCGGTCGAGCCGGGGAAGCCGAGGTAGCTGACCTGGATGGGAACCGAGCGCGCGGCCAACACGCCGGGCCGGCCGCCATGGGTCGGGCCCGTGACATCGACCAGGACTTCGATGTCGCGCTGCCGCAGTGCGTCGATCAGGTCGTGGTCCACCATCAAGGATGCATCCAGATGCCAATCAGCCGCGGCGGCGATGCGGCGCTCGATGTCGTCGCCGGTCGGGCGATGGGTCGAGATTACGCCGATTTCAAAGGCGTCGCGGTCGTGGCGTCCGAACAATCCGGCCATCAGCGATCCAACCGGATGTCGGCGAAAGTCCGCCGACATATAGGCTACGCGAATGCGGCCATCGGCGTGTCGTCGAATCGGCCGAGCGGGCGGGCCATCGACATTGGCGAGCTCGGCGCACCGGCGTTGCAGCGCCGCCGAGTGCGAGACAATTGTCATGGTGAATGGCGCGGCGGCTGGGTAGCCCGTGGCCACGTCCGCTTCGATCCGCGCCGTGAGGGCGTCGAAGTCGGTCCAATCACAGGTCCGCAACCGCGCCAGCAGCAACCCGCCCAGTGCGTGCGGGTGGCGCGGCGCGATGGCGACCAGGCGCCGGTAAGCCTCCGCCGCCTCGCGATGCCGGTCCTCGCCCTTCAGCGCATTGGCGAGGTTTGACCAGGCCTGCGCGAAATCGGGACGTGCGTCGGTCGCGGCTTTGAAGTCCAGCGCCGCTTCGGCCAGACGCCCCAACGCCATGAACGCGTTGCCGCGACTATTGCGCACGACGGCATTGTTCGGCGCGACCGCGAGCGCTTGCTCCAGAACGACGAGGGACTCTTCCGCACGGCCCATCTGCTGCATGGCAGCGCATTTGCCCACCAGGAGATCGAGATCGGCCGGAGCCCAGGCCAGCGCTTCGCAGTAGAGCGCGAGCGCGACCGGCGCCTCGCCGAGGATCAGCATCACGTTGGCGCGATTGAGCGCCGCGTCGACGTATCGCGGCTTGGCCGCCATGGCGGCGGCGAACGCCGCTTCGGCCTCGCGCAGCCGGCCGAGGTCGCGAAGCGCATTGCCGCGATTGAACGCAATTTCCGTGGCGAACTGCCGCTCGCCGGCGACGCGGTCGAATTCGACAAGTGCGTCGGCCGCGCGCCCGGCAGTCAGGTGCGCGACGCCGCGATTGATGACCGAGGCCACGTCAAGAGTCTTTCCGTGCAAGGGAGGCGGGGCGGACGCTTGGCCGTGACGCGCCATCTCAACCATTCGCGCGAACGCCGATTCGAGATGGAGCCGGTATCTGTCCGTGTCGAAGAGGCTCGCCGTTCGGCGCGCTGCTTTGACTTTGCGGGTAATGTCCGATCGGGCGCTATCGTCGCGCGCCAGACGAACGATGAGCGCTTCATAGTCGCCTATCGATGTCGTGATCAGTTCCGGAAGGCCGGCGGCCGTCAAGATGCTGCTCGACACCCGAGCGGCGAAACTTCGACCCTGGAGCGCGACGATCGGCACGCCGCTCCATAATGAATCGCTTGCCGCCGTGTGCGCGCCATAGGGCGCTGTGTCGAGGCAAAGATCGACAAGGCGATGTCGCGCCATATGGTCGCCATGCGGCGCCGCACCTGCGAAGACGATGCGCGCGGGATCGACGCCTCGTGCCGCTGCGGCGTGACGCAAGGCCGATCTGGTTTGATCTGTTCCCGCCAGAAGCCACAGCACAGAGCCTGGAACCGCGCGCAGAATCCGCATCCAGCAGGAAAATACATCGGGCGAAATTTTTTGCGCGCCATTGAAGCACGCCAACACGACGCCCGTGATCGGCAGCCCCACGTCAAAGCGGCTCGGTGCCGGCGGGTCCAACGGGCGAGACGCGTCGTTGACCTGATAGCATCCCGGCATGCGGACGATCCGCTCGCTGAAATGCGCTTCATCGCCCGGTGGAATTACGATTCCGTCGGCAATGATATAGTCGCACCACGGCGCACCGGTTGTTCCGGGAAATCCAAGAAAGTTGACCTGCACCGGGGCGATCCGCGCGGCCAGAAGTTCGGGCCGCGCGCCATCGGTGTGGCCAGCCAAGTCGACGGCGATATCAATCTTGAGGCCGCGCAGCAATTCGGTGGCGGCGCCTTCACTCATCGTCGAGATGTCGATAAATCGGTCGCAGGCGGCGGCCACCCTTCGCTGCATGGCGTCGCCGGTTAGGCTGGTCAGCGCGACGCCGATTATCTCGAATTTTGTGCGGTCGTGTCGCTCAAGCAACCCGGCCGCGAGATAGGAAACGGCGTGCTCGCGGAAATCGGGCGAGAGATATGCGACTCTGACTTTATCGGTGTCGGAATTCGCCGCCGGCGACGATGTGTCCGGCGCTGGGGCGCGGCTGGCAATTTCGGCTGAATATAACCGCGCCGAGCGCAACATAAGGGCTGGATTGTCGATCAGGTGCGCGAGCTCGAATGGCAACGCGGTGAGCCGTTCGTCTTCGAGCCCGGCCACGACCCCGGCAATGCTGAAATCGAGATCGGTCCAATCGGCGTTTCTCAACAACGAGTAACCGAGCATGCCAAGGATGTGCTCACGATCGGGATCGATCTCAAGGGCGGTCCTGAATGCGTTTACGGCTTCGGAGACCTGGCCCAATTCGTTGGCCAGGTAGCCCCTGGCAATCTGCGCGCGTAGAAGGCGTGGATCGCTGGCAACGGCCTGTTCGACCGATCGCAACGCGTCGGCTTTCCGGCCCAGAGACTTCAGGATCCGGCCTCGGCTGAGGAGTGCTTCGGCATCGTGCGGCGCCGTGGCCAGGACTGCGTCGCACGATTGGAGCGCCAATTCGGCGCGTCCGGCCGCCAGCAGGGCTTCGCTTCGCGCAACTTCAGCGACGGGCAAGGACGGCGACAAACTCACCGCGCGTTCAGCCAACGACAACGCTTCATCTGCCCTGCCGCGGGATCGGGCGGCGATCGATGCGTTGATCAGGCAGCCGAGGTTATTTGGCTGCGCGGCGAGGACGCGCGTGAAACACGCCGACGCGTCTACGGTCGCGCCCAGGTCCTGCAGGCGCTTGCCGCACATATAGAGGTTGTCGATTGAGAGGCCAGTGTCGCTTGCCAGCGCACGAAGTACGTCGATCGCCTCGGCAAAGCGCCCCTCCTGGCGCAGCGCTTGCGCGCGCGCCAGCGCGTCGGCGGCCGACATGAGCGATTGAGCTTAGGCTTTGATGCCAACCATCGGCACTTGCGCGCCGGCCTTGGCCGCCGGGTTCTGCGCGATGGTAAAGCCGCGCGCGACGAACTCCTTCGCGTAGTCGGTCGCGACGTGCTCCAGCATCCATACTTCGTAATTCCAGCGGGTGTTCCACCACTGCCAGAACCCATGGTAGCCGGTCAGCTTCTGCTGGCCGGCACGGACATCGCTCGGGGCAAAGGTGCCGCCCGGACGCAGGATACGCGCTGTTTCCGACATGATCTTCTTGTTGGCAGCGGCATCGACTTCGTGAAACAGCAGCATTGAGGTGACCACGTCGAAGTAGCCGTCGGGGAATTTGGTGTCTTCGGCGAGGCGCTGGGCAAAGTTGGCGCCGTTGTCGACATCGTTGGCGCGCATATGGGCAAACCGCACCATAGGTCCGCCGACGTCGATACCCCACACCTCGGCCTCGGGAAAACGATCCTTGAGCGCCATGGTCAAACGGCCGTCGCCGCAACCCGCGTCGAGGATCCGTTTGACCTTGCCGTCGGCCGGAATCGCAACGTTCTTGGCCAGCTGATGGTGCATCTCGTCCTGATAGTTGAGGCCGGTCCAGAAGTTGTTGGTGCCGTAATAATAAAGGTGCCCCGCAAGTTCGTAGCCGACGTATCCGCCCGGTTGGTTGTGAATCTCCTCCTTGGTGTAGGCGGGCAGGTCCATGGTCGGGTTCAGTTCCAGCGTGCCCTTGCCGCGCTTATCCTCGTGCTCCATCTCGCTGATCAGCTGATCGGCGTGCTTGTCGCAGGCGGCTTGAAGATCTCGCCACATCAATTGCTGGCCGCGCACGTAATGCCAGCAGTTGTTGGCCAGGATCGGATCGTCCTTGAGCAGGTCGACAGTCTTGGCGAGGGGGACGTCGCCATTCGGATCGAGACCTGCCCCCTTGAAAATTTCGACCGCGCGCGCCTGGGCCGCCTTGCGCAACTCTTTCGCAACCCATTTGCGATGTTCGGTGATGAAGTCGTCGCGCGACTCCAGGCTCAACTCGAACAGGCGCTCCAATCGCCCGACATACCCGCGCGGCTCATATCCCTTGGCGCGGGCGAAGGCGGGGACAAGCAGGGTGGCGGCGGCCGAAGTGGCGAGCGCGCGGCGAGAAATCATGGTGGTCCTCCGGGTAAGAATGCCGCATTTTACCCCTTGGTCCGGGGCCTGACAAACGCCATCAGGGCCATTTTCGCGGGGATGACACGGGGCGACCATGCTGAACGGTTTCAATCAGGCGGCCGAGGAATTGCGCCGAATTGTCGGCGCGGATCACGTCATCACCGATCCGGCCGAATGCCGGGTCTATTCCAACGACATTTTTTTCTGGGACGATGCCCACGCGGCCGAAATCGTGGTTCAGCCCGCGAACGCCGCCGAGGTGTCCGATGTTGTGAAGCTTGCCGCGCGGCGCGGGCTTTCCATTTACACCCGCGGTGGCGGCATGTCCTACACCAAAGGCTATGTACCGGCGGTGGAGGGCGCGGTCTTGATCGACATGCGCCGGATCAATCAGGTGTTCGAGATCAACCCGGTCGATCGCTACGTCGTGGTTGGCGCCGGTTGTACCTGGGAGAAATTGGCCGAAGCCCTCAAGCCGCACGGCCTCAAACTCGTGTTCCTGGCGCCGTTCTCAGGGATCTACTCCACCGTCGGTGGCGCCCTGTCGCAGAATGTGCCGGCGAGCATGAAGGGCATTCTTGGTCTTGAGATCGTGCGGGCCGATGGGGCGGTGCTCCGCACCGGTGCCTGGGGCCGCAATCCAAGTCACGGCAACGCCGCGCCTTTCTTCCGTGACTATGGTCCAGATCTCACGGGGTTGTTCCTGGGCGACACCGGATCCTTCGCCATCAAGACGGCAGCCGTATTGCACCTCTACGCGCGACCCGCCGGTGCGGCCCACGCATCGTTCGCCTTCGAAACCTACGAAGACATGGCCGCGACCATGATCGATCTCGGGACATTCGATTATCTCTATCGTCGTGTCGGCCTCGATCCGTTCAAAAGCCAGAACTCGGTCAAGGTTGGCTTCAAGGAGGCGCTCAAGACATTGGGCGCTGTGAGCGGCTCGGGCACGTCGGCACTGGGTGGCCTCAAGGACACCGTCAAAATGGCGGCCCAGGGCACCACCGATTTCATGGCCGGCGTCAAATGGTCGATGCACCTTTCCAGCGAAGCGCTCGACGAGCGCGCCGCCGAGGCCGGCATGGACGCGGCGCGCAACGTCGCGCTCAAGCGCGGCCGCGAGATCGCCAACGTGCTGCCACGGGCCATGGAGGCGCGCGGCTTTTCGGTGCGCGGCTTTTTAGGTGGGCAGGGCCAGCGCTGGGTGCCGACCAATTCGCTGTGGCCGCTGTCGCGCGCGGTCGAAGTGGCGAGCAAGGTGCAGGGCTTCTTCAACGCGCGGCGCCCCGAGATGCAGAAGCACGGCATCTGGGAAAGCTACATGACCAACTGGGGGCAGGGGTATTTCCAGTGCGAGCCCAGTTTCTATTGGGTCGACGAAGTGAGCGAGCTGCACCTCCGCCATCTCGGCAAGGAGGAAGCCGACAAGTTCCGCGAGCTCAAGCCCAACCTCCCGGCGCGGGCCTTCGCCAAACAGCTCCGTCACGAACTCCGCGACTTCTTCTTCGATCTCGGCGCCGTGCACGTGCAGCTCGCCAAGTTCTACCGCTTCCAGGAATCGCTCGCGCCCGAGACCGCGCGCATGCTGGGTGAAGTCAAACAGATGCTCGACCCCGACCGACGACTGAACCCGGGGAATTTGGGGCTGGGGAAGTAGACATGCGCCAGCACATCGCCAAAGTCGCTCTGATCGTTCCCGACTACGACGAGGCCATCGCCTATTACACCACGGTTCTCGGTTTCTGCCTGGTCGCCGACGAAGATCGCGGTGGCGGCAAACGTTTCGTCCGCGTCGCGCCGCCGGGCGACGGCGCGACCGAGTTGGTGCTGGCCAAGGCCGTCAACGACGAGCAGCGCTCCCGCATCGGCAATCAAACCGGCGGGCGGGTGTTTCTGTTTCTCCACACCGACGACTTCATGCGCGACCACGCCGCCTATACCGCGCGCGGCGTTACGTTCGTCGAAGGCCCGCGCTTCGAGGCGTACGGGAAAGTCGCGGTGTTCGTGGATCGCTACGGCAATCGCTGGGATCTGATCGAGCCGGCGCCTTAGCGCCGTCTCAATGAACGCAGCGGAAGTAGGCCGAGCTCTGCGCCAGGCGGCCACCCGCCGATTGCGCGACAATGCCGAAATCCGAATAAGCGCAGTCACGGATATTCCCGCGTGGCACGACCGTCGAATTGGTCAAACCGGTTCCATCGCTTCCCGTGCTGCCCTCGCGAAAAACGGTCTGCGTTTCATTCGAAAGCCATTCGACCCCGCGCGCGACTGTCGCGGCTGGCGCGTCGAACGGGTTGCCGCGCACATCTCGGTACGGGCAGATATACTGATAGAATTCGTCGACTTCCGGCAGGCGCTTTTCCTGATGCAGACAGCGCAATACCGCAATCGGCCACGAGGCTGCCGCGCGGGCTTCGCGCTCGACACAAAACCCGGTCGACTCACCGCCTTCTTCCTCGATGTGCTCGACCTCAATGAATTCCTCGGTGTCGGGGTCGCAGTTGTTGGGGTGCGCGGTATACAGCCCATGTCCGGCAAAATGATTGACCGTGATGTTGGTCGATACGGTCGGGTCTTGGGCCAATGTCGGCGTCGCGACCAAGGCAAAAGCGAGTGCGGCGAAAACTGTTTTCATGATGCAAGACTATGCGCTGGGGACTGTGGCGGCAATGTGGCCCAGGCACCTTAATCTTTCTTGAACGGGCCGAATTCCTCCAATGCTTCAATGTGTTGCGCGACGGCTTGGCGTTCCTCATCGAGAAATCTCTGGACCGCGCGCCGGAAGCCGGGATCGGCGATCCAATGCGCCGAATAGGTGGGGCGCGGCAGATAGCCGCGTTGAATCTTGTGCTGGCCCTGCGCGCCGGCCTCGACCCAGGCGAGCTTGTGGTCGATCGCGAAGTCGATGGCGCGGTAATAGCAGCACTCGAAGTGAAGCATGGGGAGGTCAATCGCAGCACCCCAGTTGCGGCCGAACAACGTATCGCCGCCCTTGAGGTTGATCGCGCCACACACCGCGCGATCGCCGGCGAAACCCATCATCAGCACGACCGCGTCGCCCATGCGGTGCGACAGCAGGTCGAAGAACTCACGCGTCAGGTACGCCTGGCCCCACTTCCGATCCGAGGTGCTGGTGTAGAAACCATAGAACGCGTCCCAATGCGCGGGTTTGATGTCGGCGCCGACCAAGGTCTTGATCTCGACGCCGTGAGCGTTCGCTTTCTCGCGCTCCTTTCGAATGTTCTTCCGTTTACGCGATGACAGCGCATTGAGGAAATCGTCGAAGCTGGCGTAGCTCTCGTTCTTCCAATGATATTGCTCGCCGATGCGCGGCAGGAATCCGGCAGTGGTCATCAACGCTTGTTCGGCTTCGGTCGGAAACGTGACGTGCAACGAAGACACCCGCCGCTGTCTTGCCAACTCGACCATGCTGGCGATCAACATGGTCTGAAGTTCGGCGCGCGTGCCGGCATCGACATCGCTACGAGTCATGAGGCGGGGCCCGGTCACGGGCGTGAACGGTACCGCGCATTGCAGTTTGGGGTAGTAGCGTCCGCCAGCGCGTTCGTAAGCTTGCGCCCAACCCCAGTCGAATACGTATTCGCCATAAGAATGACTCTTGAGATAGAGCGGCGCGACCGCCATGACGCGGCCGCTCGCGTCTTCGATCACGACATGATGCGGCTGCCAACCGGCATCGGCCGCGACCGAGCCTGAATCTTCCAGCGCGCTGAAGAACGCGTGCCGGACGAACGGGTTGGCGTTGGATTGATCCTGTCCGCCGCACGCATCCCACGCCGCGGCCGGAATCTGGTCGATCCCGCCGACGATCTTAGCCGTGAGCGAAGCGTCGCGCTCGTCGTTCATGGCGCGCTATGCGATCTCAATTACCGCTTCCACTTCGACCGCGGCGTTGCGCGGCAACGATGGCGCGCCGACGGCGGCGCGGGCGTGGCTGCCGATGTCGCCGAACACGTCGACCATGACGTCCGAGGCGCCGTTCACGATTTGCGGGTGCTGCGTGAACGATGGCGTGCAGGCGACGAAGCCGGTCAATTTGACGATGCGCACGACGTTGTCGAGGTCGCCGACCGCGCCCTTGGCCTGGGCCAGGATGTTGAACGCGCACAGTCGTGCGGCCTGGATGCCCTGTTCGAGCGATACGCTCTCGCCCAGCTTGCCCTCGACGGCCACCTGTCCGTCCTTAAGGGGAAGCTGCCCGGCGATAAACACCAGGTTTCCCGTGCGCACGGCGGGCACGTAATTTGCGATCGGGGTCGCCGCAACCGGCAATGAGATCCCCAGGTCTTTCAGGCGTTGTTCGATGCAGCCGGCCATGGTTTTCCCTTCGCGCGGGGGTGTGATAAGTCCGGGAGTGAAGCACGGAACGCTGGGTCGTCAAAACCCCCAAGTCAACGCCATGGCAAAAGAAAAACTGTCGCTGCCCAAGGACAAGATCAAGGTCCTGCTGCTCGAAAACATCAACCCAACCGCCAACGAGCTTTTTCGCCGCGCCGGCTATCGCTCGGTCGAAAGCCTAAAGGAGGCCCTCGATGCCGACGCGCTCAAGGCCAGGCTCAAGGATGTCCACATTCTCGGCATCCGCTCGCGGACAAAACT
>VGEM01000120.1 GCA_016869315.1 Alphaproteobacteria bacterium
TCGAGAACACCACCGCCACCGTCCGCCCGGTGCGCGCCGACGCGAAGCGCGCCAGCACTTCGTCATCGCTATACGCATCGTTGGTCGGCAGCGCGACGCGGCGAATGACGATGCCATGACGATCCTCCGCCACCTGCAACGGCGAGCCGAGGCCAGGGTGCTCCATGTTGGTGGTGATGACCTCGTCGCCGGGCCGAAAAGTCAGCCCGCCGAGGATGCGGCTCATGCCGTCGGTGGTGTTGAGGCTGAGCGCGAGCTCGTATGGGTCGGCGCCAAAACCGGGTGCGATGATGTTGCGGGTGTCCTGGGGCTCGAAGCGCAGGCGCGGATCGCGCGCACCCAGCGCCAGATCGGCGGCCATCGACTTCACCACCGCCTTCGGCATCGCGCCGGTGGTGCCGACGTTCATGTAGAGCGCTTTGGAATCGAGGCTGAAAGCGCGCTTGTAGGGTCCGCGGGTGGCGGCCAGCGCGTCCGCCGATGGCCCCAAACCGGCGGCGACGGCGGCGCCGATCAAGCGCAGCAAGCCGCGGCGGTCGCCGACCGTCTCGGCGGCCTCCAAGGCGCGATCTTTGAGGCGCGATTCGCTGACGTTCGCGTTCAACGGCGGCCTCCCGGCTCCTTTGTCTCACCACCCGGAACCCGGTGCCAGTGGAACGCGCCGTGGCGCATATTTCCGAGCTTCCCGGATACGCGGAGCCGCCTCATAATGAGGCCGCCATCATGCGAGGGGCCGATGACCGACCTAGACCGCCGTGCCGCGCTGGCCATTCCGACCGTCGCCGCCTTCTCGGCCCCGGCGTTCGGCGCGCGGCGGCGGCTCGATTTCACCGATCGACGCGATCTGATCTACGCCCAGGTGAAAATGGACGGCGATCTCGAAGATCGCAAAGAGGTGATCAGCTGGATGAAAGGCATCGTCTACGCCATCTTCGACGACGGCAGGACGATGCCGGCGATGTTCGGCGCCGGAATGCTCGCATTCAGCCGCTCGTATCGCGTCGACGAGACGACCTACAAGAACATGTCGAACTTCACCATCGTATACACCGATCTCGCGACCGGGCAGGTCTTGGACGCGTGGCGCAATCCATGGCTCGACCGGACCGTCAAAGTGGTCAATTACGCGTCGACCCTGCACACGACCCTGAAACCGCTGGAGCCGGTCAACGATCACACGGCGCTGCGCGTCGAGTGGCAGGTGGAAGGCAACGACGTGATCCGGTGGACCGACGGTCAGATGAAAAAGAAAAATCCGATCTCGCCGGCGAAATGGCCGAAGGCCTCGGTCGGCGAGTATTACTACAAGAACCAGAGCAGCCAGACGATTGCGCGGCTCGACGAGCTCGAGAATTCCGACTTGACGTCGGTGGCGGCGGTCCAGCTCGGGCAGCGTCACGGCCCCTGGTACCCGTGGCAGGAGATGGGACAGGCGCCGGGCCGGACCTACCGCCGCGATACGTCACGCAAGGCCAAGACCCTCGATGAAGTGCCGCGCGCGATCGTTGAGTATGCGGCCCGGCACTATCCCGACCACATGAGCGCGCCCAAGGAATGGACCGGGGTCTACATGGACCCGGAGACCCTGTGGGCCGAAACCATGCCGCCCGAGAACGGCTGAACCGGTTGGACGGCATCTAAGAATGACGTTCGTCGCTTCGCCCGACCTGTTGCGTCCGGACGCGTGAACCGCGTTCAACGCTTCTCTTTCCTGATGACCAGCTTCAGTCCCGACCACACCGCGTGGATGGCGCAGACTTTGACGTCGACCAGATCGATCGGCAGCGCAAGCTTGCGGATGGTGTCTTCGGTGATGTCAGTCGAAACCTTGGATGCTTTCTTGGGACAGCTCACCCACAGCACGCCGTCGGGCGCGATCGCTTTTTTGAGTGGCGCGAGCGCGGCTTTGAGAATTCGCTGCTCGACGGCAAAAAAATGAACGATCGACGTGCCGGCCTTGACCGCCTTCGCGTCTTTGGCGACTGCCGGTGTCGCGCCGGCGTCCTTCACCACGGCCGTCATGAAACCGGGCGCACCGATCAAAGCAACCGTGACGCCGGGCTTGATGCCGAGCTTCTTCGCGAGTGGCGTGCCGGAGTAACCGCTGGCCGTCTGCATGCCTCAATACCGAAGATATAGCTCCCGAATAATGATATCGTGATCCACGGTCGCGCGAGGCGAATTTAAAGGCCGCTCGTGGCACAGCTGAATCTCCGTGGAATGGTTACATGAGTCTGGCGCAATTCGACGATATCCTCGCCCCTCTGGCAGCCCTGCCGCGACAGACCTTCAGCATCGAAGGGGTGCGGCAGAACTGGTACGTCGAAAGCGACGACATTCCCGCAAGCCTTTCCGTGCGGCGCGAAGCAGCGCGCGGCCTCGCGATGGAATGGCTGCGCCGATCCGAGGCTCGCCGCGATCGCGCGATCTTGTACTTGTACGGCGGCGGCTACGTTTGCGGTTCGATGCGCAGCCATCGCGCGTTGACCAACGCGCTCGCCTTGGCCTTCGACGGCACCGTGGTCGCCATCGACTATCGCCTGGCCCCCGAGCACCCCTTCCTGGCTGCCGTCAACGACGCGGTCACGGCGTTCCGCGAAATCGTGGCGAGCGGATGCGCGGCCGGCGCGATTGCGGTCGCCGGCGATTCGGCGGGCGGCGGCCTCGCGGTATCAACCGCGCTGGAACTGCGCGATCTCGGGCAACCCCTGCCGGGCGCCCTGTGGGCGATCTCGCCGTGGGCGGACATGACGAACGCATCGGCGTCGCTCGACACGTTGTCCGACCGCGATCCGATCGTCTTCAAGGAGTCGCTGGTCGAGTGTGCTTCACACGCTGAAGGGGCACGATCCGCGCGACCCGCTTGCCTCGCCGGTACTTGCCGACTTTGCGGGCCTGCCGCCGCTTCTGATCCAGGTCGGCGCGCGTGAAATTCTGCTCGATGACGCGGTCAACATGGCGCGCGCGGCCGGACTCGCCGGCAGCGAAGCCCGGCTCGAGATCTGGCCTGGCATGGTGCACGTCTGGCACCTGTTCGCGCCGCAACTGGACGAAGCGACAACCGCCATCGATCAGGCAGTGCCGAACAAGCCAAGCATCTGCGCCGCTGAGGCCGTATCACCGCCGCGAAGCTCAACCATTAGCGACGGAAACACCGGCACCGCCACGCCAAAGGCTAGCGTATCCAAGACGATGGAAACGAGGATGAAGCCGAATGCGGCTTTGGATCTTCGATCACCGCCGCTCATGAGATCGACCCCCGCCCTCCAAAATCACAGCGCTCGCCGCCGAGGGAGATCTTTGACTTTGACCCGGCCTATCCGCGGAAATTTGACGACGATTTCGAGCTCACCACCGGTGGCGCGTACATATCGATTCAGCGTCGACAGGAAAACGTCGCGTTGACGTTCGATCTTCGAGATCGCAGGTTGCGTCAACCTGAGTTGGCGAGCCATCTGAACTTGGGATCGATTGGCGACCTTGCGCAGTCCGCGCAAGCCGTGAACCTCGGCCATCAACTCGTCAACGCGCGCGTCGACGCGGCGCCGTTCGGTCGCCGTCAAGGTTTCATAATGTCAGCGAGTGACTTCGCCATCTGGCGTCTCCCTATCTATCCGAATGCATATGTTCTTTGAACCGGCGCTCCGCCAATTTGATCAGCCACTCGTAAAACCGGCGACTCCCAATTCCAGATTTCTGACCGCCGATCAACACGATCGCGCGGCGCCTTGGATCAAATGCAAATGCGAACCTCCAAGGAACGCCGCGAACAGATCATGAAACAGGACTGGCCACGGCAATGTATAACTCCGAACTAATATATCTCCAAGGTCATACTAGTTGGCCACTCAAATATCCGCGTAGACGTGCGTTTCCGCTTTGCCGCCCGGATGCGTGACGGCGCCTTTGCTGGCGGGGCCGACCAGGGCCGCGTACTTCCAGAGCGCGCCGGCTTGATAGTCGGTCTTGCGCGCTTTCCATTTCTTGCGGCGCCGCGCGAGTTCGGCCTTGGAGACTTCGAGGTTGATTGTACCCTTCACGGCGTCGATTGAAATGATATCGCCGTTCTTCACCAGAGCGATCGGCCCGCCGACAGCAGCTTCGGGGCCAACATGGCCGATGCAGAAGCCGCGGGTCGCGCCCGAGAAGCGCCCGTCGGTGATCAGCGCGACTTTGTCGCCCATGCCCTGGCCGTAGAGCGCGGCGGTGGTCGAGAGCATCTCACGCATGCCGGGGCCGCCCTTGGGGCCCTCGTAGCGGATGACCAGCACCTCACCTTGTTTGTACTTTTTCTTGTCGACGGCAGCGAACGCCGCCTCTTCGCTGTCGAAGCAGCGCGCCGGTCCGCGGAACACCTTGTTCTTCATGCCCGCGACTTTGACGATGGCGCCATCGGGAGCCAGCGACCCTTTGAGGCCGACCACGCCACCGGTCTTCGAGATCGGATTCGACAGCGGCCTGATCACGTCCTGATCGGCCGGAAACTTGACGTCGCGGAGATTCTCTTCGAGCGTCTTCCCCGTGACGGTCATGCAATCGCCGTGCAGATAGCCGCCGTCGAGCAGAACCTTGAGCAGAACCGAGACGCCGCCAATCTTGTAAAGATCGAGCGCGACATATTTTCCACCGGGCTTCAGGTCGGCAAGGTAAGGCGTGCGCTTGAAAATGCGACACACCTCGTCGAGGTCCATCTTGAGCCCGGCCTCATGGGCAATCGCCGGGAGATGCAAACCGGCATTGGTAGAACCGCCCGAGGCGGCGACGACGATGGCGGCGTTCTCGAGCGATTTCCGGGTGACGATATCGCGCGGGCGGATGCCGAGGGCGAGCAGATCCATTACCGCGCGGCCCGACGCCGCGGCGTATTGATCGCGCGACTCATAAGGCGCCGGTGCGCCGGCCGAGTTCGGCAGCGCCAAACCCATCGCCTCGCTGACGCAGGCCATGGTATTGGCCGTGTACTGACCGCCGCACGAACCCGCCGATGGGCATGCCGCGCACTCGAGTTCGTGAAGATCTGCCGCCGACATCTTGCCCGCGCTGTACTGACCGACGCCCTCGAACACATCGACCACCGTCACATCGCGGCCCTTGAATTTGCCGGGCAGAATTGTGCCGCCGTACATGAAAACGCTCGGCACGTTGAGGCGAACCATGGCCATCATCATGCCGGGCAAACTTTTGTCGCAACCGGCGAGACCGACGAGCGCGTCATAGCAATGGCCGCGCATGGTGAGTTCGACCGAGTCGGCGATGGCTTCGCGCGAGGCGAGTGAACTCTTCATGCCCTGGTGCCCCATGGCGATGCCGTCGGTGACGGTGATGGTGGTGAACTCGCGCGGGCTGCCGCCACCGTCCTTGACGCCGATCTTGACCGCCTGGGCCTGCCGGTTGAGGGCGATGTTGCAAGGCGCGGCCTCGTTCCAACAGGTCGCGACACCGATCAGGGGTTGATGAATCTCTCGCTCGGTCATGCCCATCGCGTAGTAGTAACTGCGATGCGGCGCACGCTCGGGCCCTTCCGTCACATGACGGCTGGGCAGCTTCGACTTGTCGAACACACGGCGGTTGGAATCGAGGGGCATGGCGGGCTCGCTGGACAATAATTGGTGGGCATTGTTAGGGATCGCGTCTGCCAAAGGCCAGACTCAACACGTCGGGTCAATAGGCCTTGCTGCGATGACCGACACGAACAACCTTGATGATCAGGACCCGGTCGTGGATTTCGTAGATGATCCGATAGTCGCCTACCTTGATCCGCCATTCATCCCGCGCGATGAGTTTCTTGCACCCGGGCGGTCGCGGGTCTTCACGCAGCCGACTTATGGCGTTCAGAATTCTATCTTTGACCGTTAAATCGAGCCGATCGATTTGCTACTGGGCAATGCTGATAATTTCGATTCGGAAAGGCATTTAATGGTCCAGAGTAATCCCGTACTTGCGAGCAAGTTCTTCGATCGTGATCGTCTTAAACCCGCCCTTGGCCCATTCCTTTTTTGCATCATCGACGGCCTTCGCATCCATGACGTCTTCGAGTTCTTCGATGAAGTCGATATCGATCATGGGCACGAGACACGCGACTGGTTCGCCCTTTTGGGTCAGCACAACGCGCCGATGGTCCTTTGTGACCCGAGCCAGCAGCGCGGCAAAATGCCGTTTCGCGTCCGCGGTTGTGATCTCTTCGTCAAATGTCCTGAGCTGGTCAGCCACTTTGAAGATGGAACGTCCCTGCTTTGGCCCGCGACGCGCGGGCGCGGCAACATATCGGGCCGAACTCTCTGCGAAAGCCGTGCGTTTGGCTTTGTTCGAGCGATAGATTGTCAAAGGTGATTCCTCCGTCAGTCCGCGGACGCCATGCTACGCTCCCTTGCTTTGGTGCGCCACCAACCCTGAGGCAGCACTTACAACGTCGTCCCACCGCCCGCGCCGGGTTTGCCAAAGGTGGCGAACACTTGGGTACCAAGGCGATGTTTCAGCACCGGCAAACCAATACCAGGGCCGGCCTTCGACCTTGGGCGTCAGGCACAACGTCGGCACGCCGAGCGCGCCGGCCAAGTGAACGGTCGTGTTCGACACCGAGATCACCATGTCCATCGCCGCGACCTGGGCGGCGAATAGATCGACGTCGGCGATGGCGTCGACGGTCGAGTCGACGTGGAGTCGGCCCCCTGCCGCGGAAATGTCGGAACGCACATCGCCATATTGAAGCGAGACGAACGTCGCGCCTGGGACAGCGAGAATTGGCGCCCACTCGGCAAGGCCGACACTCTTGTCCTTACCCGCGGTGTCATGCGCGGAGCGCCACGAGAGACCGACAACCGGCCCCTCGCCGGCCAGCGCGCGATACTTTGCTTTCAACGCCGCCACCCGTTCTGCGTCGGGCCTCAGGAAACCGCTATGCGTTGGAAACGAACTCATCGCCGGGCGTAAGGCAGGTCCCAATTCCGAAATCGATGCATGAGCTTCGACGTCGGCGAGATCGATCGTGCCGAGATGAATTTCGGTAATTGGCACGACGCGCAGCCCGGGGAACGATCGCGCCATCAGTGGAATCAATCGGGGCTCGCAGGCGAACGCGATGTGGGCGGCAGTCGCCATCGCTTCGCTCAAGAGGCCGGAGACCAGGATCTGATCGCCGAGGCCCTGATCGGCCCAGACCAGCAGACGTTGTCGGGCAAGGCTTGATCCGGTCCAAAGCGGCTTCGGAATGCCGCGATGCCAGCCGCGATGCGCCGGGTTGATGAGGCGAGCGCGATAAAGTGCCCAGCCTTCATCGAGCCGGCCATAGGATAGAAGCGCGGCGCCAAGGGCCTGACGCGCGGCCGGCTCATCAGGTTTCCGGGCAAGCACCAAGCGCCGCGTTTCGAGCGTAGCATCGACGCCGCCCATCCATTCTTGAGCGACGGCGCGGTTGGTGGCGGCGGTTGGATGGTCAGGCTGCAATTCAACGGCGCGCTGAAACGCCGATGCGGCTTCGTCGTCGCGCTCGGCCGCCATCAATCGGCCACCCAAGTCATTCCAGACATCGACCTGCCTCGGCGCGAGGCGAAGGCTGTCGCGCAGCGCGGCAATCGCGCCCTCGTGATCGCCAGCGTTGGCGCGCGCATGGCCAAGTTCAGCCAGCACGCCAGCGTCGGGGCCCGCCAGGCGCAATGAAGTGTCGAATGCGGCGGCGGCGTCCGCCCAACCCGAACATCGAACACATGACCGGCCGAGATCGAGCCAGGCGCGGGCATTCGCTGGCTCGGCAGCCACGACAGCGCGGAGTTCTGGGATCGCGGCGGTGAAATCGCCACCGATCATGGCAAGGCGTCCGCGTCGAAGGCGGAGGGCCGCATGCGCGGGCGCGATCTTTGCTCCCTCGTCAATCAATTGGCGCGCGGCCGTAAATTCGCCGAGCGCAATGCATTGATCGATCGCCGTCACAAGGGCGGCGATGGCGGTCTCAATCGTGGGATTGGGCGCGACGGACATCACCGGGCACTGTGAGGCCCGGCGTCAGGTCCGACAAGGGTTGCAGTTAGACGGCGACGCGCCGGCGGGCTGCGAACAGGCCGATCAGGCCCACGCCAAGCAACCACGCGGCCGCGAGGACAGGAACTCCGGGAACCGCCTCCGAGACGTCGATCGCATGTAAGACATCGAAGTCGTCGAAACTCATAAAAATGAAATCCTCCGTCAAAAAGTCGCGGACACCGCCGAAAGCGCCGGCGCGGCTGGAAGGGTCGAGCAATTCCTGAAGATGTTGAACCTGGGTCCCAAACGAACTCCGACTGGCACCAAAGCGCCAAGGTCAGTGGTTGTTGAAAAGAAAATTCAACGCACGCCAACGCGTTTGAGTCGAAACGAAAATCCGGATTCGCGAGGAACCTCAAGACACGCGCGCCAAAGCATCCTTGAGCTTTGTTTGCGCATCGACCGCGGATTGGCGGCGTTCACGGTTTTCTTCGATCACCTCGGGCGGCGCCTTGGCGACAAAGGCTTCGTTCGAAAGCTTCTTGTCGACGGCGGCAATGTCGCCATCGAGTTTTGCGATCTCTTTCTTGAGGCGGTCCCGCTCCTTGGCGAGATCGACCACGCCCTCGAGCGGCAGCACGATGGTGGCCTCACCGACCACCACCTGGGCCGAGCCTGCCGCATTGGCACCGGCATCCGCGGAAATCGATAACAGCCGCGCATTGGCACAGATCAAAGCCTGATGCGTCACGAGGCGCGCCGCCGTTACCGGCGCCGCACCTTTGACCGAGGCCTTCAACTGAATGCTGGGCGGCACGTTCATTTCAGACCGGACCGAGCGCACGGCTGAAATCATGTCGACGACCCAATCCATTTCGGCGGCGGCATCCGGCGCGGCCAGGTCTTCGAACTTTGGCCAGCGCGCACGGATCAATTTGCCCGATCGGGTGATTCCTTGATCGCGCGCCAACTGCTCCCAAAGCGATTCTGTGACGAACGGAATTATCGGATGCGCAACGTGGAGAATTTGTTCCAGCACCCAGGCCGCGGTCGCACGGGTTTCGGCCTTGGCGGTCTGGTCGCTGCCCTGAAACACCGGCTTGGCGAACTCAAGGAACCAGTCACAGAACGTGCCCCAGGTAAACTGATAAAGTCCGCTCGCCGCATCGTTAAACTTGTATGTTTCGATCGCCGCACCCACGGACGCGGCGGCTTCGGCGGTCTTAGCAACGATCCAGCGATTGAGCGTGCTTTTCATGGCGCGCGGATTGTAGTCTGCGACCGACTTGCACTCGTTCATCTGGCAGAAACGCGACGCGTTCCAGATCTTGGTGATGAAGTTGCGGTAGCCTGAGATGCGATTCTCGCTGAGCTTGATGTCGCGACCTTGAGCCGCCATGGCGGCCAGCGTGAAGCGCACGGCATCGGTGCCGAATTTGTTGCAGAGATCCAAGGGGTCCATGACGTTGCCCTTGGACTTCGACATCTTTTGGCCCTTCTCGTCGCGGACCAGGGCATGAATGTAGACGTCGCGGAACGGCACGTCTTTCATGAAGTGCAGGCCCATCATCATCATTCGGGCGACCCAGAAGAAGATGATGTCGAAGCCGGTGACCAAAACCGACGTCGGATAATAGCGGGCGAGTTCCGGCGTCTTTTCCGGCCACCCCAATGTCGAGAATGGCCAGAGTGCCGATGAGAACCAGGTATCGAGCACATCCTCGTCGCGCGTGAGGTCGGTTGGCTTGCCGTAGTGCGCATTTGCTTCGGCAAGCGCCTCGGCTTCGTCCATGCCGACGAACACCTTGCCGTCGGGACCGTACCACGCCGGCACCTGATGACCCCACC
>VGEM01000121.1 GCA_016869315.1 Alphaproteobacteria bacterium
CGCCGTCATTGCGGGGACAAAGTCGTAAGTGCTTCAGACGTCAGCCAGACGTTCCCAGCCGGTCGGCCGCAGTGCTTCCAAGGGCTGGAAGCGGCGCTTGTAGGCCATCTTGGCGCTGTGCTCGATCCAGTAGCCCAAATAGACGTAAGGCAGATTGTGCCGCTTGGCCTGCTCGATCAACCACAGCACGACATAGTTGCCGACACCGGCGCGCGGGCTCGCCGTTTCGAAAAAGCTGTACACGGCCGAGAGCCCGTCGCGGGTCCGATCGGTGAGGCACACGGCCATCAACGCGCCAAGCCGGTCACGAAACTCGACAATGAAAGTATCGATCGGGCTGTCTTCGATCATGGCGCTGTATTCGTAGAAACCCATCAGCGCCATGTCGCTGCCGGTATGCCGGCTCTGCTGGTAGCGGGTGAACAAATCATACTGTTCGGCGGTCGCCCGCGCGGGAACCTTGGAAGCGACCAGATCGTTGTTTTCGCGCCATGTGCGCGCGAACGCCCGTTTACGTTCGAATGTACCGACGATCACCCGCACCGCGACGCAGGCCCGGCAACCGGGGCATGACGGTGCATAAGCGATCGAGTGGCTGCGACGAAAACCGACCCGGGCCAATCCTTCGTGCGCAACATCGGCACCGGGCCCGGCAAGTTCGGTGACGATCTTACGTTCGAGCCGATCGGGCAAATAGGGGCAGGGCAGGGGCGCCGTGGTGAAGAAGAACTGCGGCCGCTTAAGGGGCGTCTGATCCATCGACACGCTCTAGACTTGCGATACTTCCAATTGGTTAATTGATTCAGCCACCGGGGCGGCCTGATCGCAATTGCTCACCAGTTTCCTGCTGAACCGGAGTGGGTTGGTTGGCCCGCTCCAGGAACCTGGGGAGACGATCAAACTGCGACGAATCGATCTTTTCCGCCTTCAGAACGACAATCGAAACGCGACGGTTGCGCGGGCTGCGCGGCGTCTGGGTATCGATCGGTTCGCGGTCGGCAACACCGGTGACCTTCTGAATTTGGTTGTCTTCCATCGTGCCTTCGATCAAGGCGCGCCGTGTCGCCAACGCCCGATCCGAGGATAGCTCCCAGTTGGTATAGCCTGTGGGATCGACATTTCTGGACGGATCAGTGTGGCCCGAGAGGCTGATTTTGTTCGGCAATTTCTTGAGGATTTTGGCGATCTGGGCCAGCAACTCCTTTGCGCGCGGGTACAGGTTGGCGCTGCCGGGCGCGAACATGTCGATCTGATCCTGGTCGACAATCTGAATACGCAGGCCTTCCGGCGTATTGTCGATCAGCAAGCTCGACGCCAGTGGCGCCAACTCGGGTATGCCGCTGATCGCTTTCTTGATTTCGGTTGCTGCCTGCTCGAACTCCTTCTGTTCGCGCGCTTCCATGGCGCGATCCTGCTCGTCCTCGGAATCCTGCTGACCCTCCGCCGGATCGGAATTGTCCTCGCCACCCGATCCGATCGAAGGCGGCGGCAACACCACGGCCGAAGCCTGGCCGGTACTTGACTGCGATGCGCCTTCGCCGAGCGTCAAACCGCCCAGCATGCCGCCGGCTCCGCTCTCGCGCGTGGAAGCGGCAATCGGCGTGAAATAGTCGGCGATGCCGTTAAGCTGTTCTTCGGTGACGGCATTCAACAGCCAGAGCAGCAGGAAGAACGCCATCATCGCCGTCACGAAGTCGGCGTAGGCCACCTTCCAGGCGCCGCCGTGGTGGCCTTCGCCGCCCTTCTTAACGCGCTTGATGATGGTGACGCCGCCTTCACCACCTTTGCCGCCGCCAAAGTCTGGGCGATCCGCCATGTCGCGAAAATCCCCAAAAAGCGTGAGTCTTCAAAGGGTAATGTAACTGTTTTGGGCTGCGGGCTCAAGCAACCCTAAAAACGGCCTCAACGGGGCGGCCGCAGGCGCATGACGTCCGCGCCGGATTCTGCCGGGCCCGGTTCACGCAGTTCGAAGTAATCGCCGTCGCGCCAGCCCTCGAGAAGGTCATCGAAATGCCGCGAAAGAATTTGCCCCGATTGACCGCCGGCCACCGTGAATCTTGATTTCGAGAGATCCGCAAGATCGTAGATCGCCCGATAGGGCGTGCGGGATGAAAAACGCGACGGGCTGCCGCGATTGACGGATGAATTGTCGCCGCCGGTCGGAATGCCGAAGCCCGTCATATCGGCAAGACCGGGTACGAAGCCGAAGATGGGATGGCGGAACTGAGCGACGTGAAATCGATCCCATCGCCAGGACGCGGGGTCATCGCCCCCGTGTTGCTTGAGCCACGAGATCGTGTCCGACCACGCCATTTGAACCTGCGCTTCGCACGTTTCGACCGGCTGGGTGCCGGTATCATCGCACCACGAAACGCGCTCGGTCAGGATCGCGCGGATGAGCGCGGGGCGATCCCCGTAGAAACTGGGAAACGCCGTGCCGAGGTCGTCGGCAATGAGCCTGGACTTGAGCATCGCCAGCCAGGTGTTGAACAGCAGAGGTTCGCTGCGCTCACGTTCCGATTCGCCATTCCATCGCCTCAAGGCTTCAATCAAGTCCGGTTCCTGCGGTGATGGCCCAACGCGTTCGAGCAACAGCGGTAGCATGTCCCGCGCCAGCAGCGAGACCTGATCCATCTGCAGCCCGGCGGTTTGCTGCAGGGTTATTCCCGCCCGGTCGGCGATGATGTCGGTGATGCGTTGCGCACGATAAGGCTCCGGCCATTCGGCCGCGAGCAGATAGGGATAGTCGGCGCCCGCGATCTTATTATTGGCATTGATCAAGACGCCGCCAACAGGATCCATCGACTGCGGAAGTTCGCGATGTGAAATCCATCCCGTCCAGTCGCAGCGTCCGCTGGCGCCGTCAGCGGGGGTCAGGCCGTTGCAATCGGAATTCGCGCGAATTGGCACGCGTCCGGCGGCGATGTAGCCGATCGCGCCGTTTGAGTCGGCAAACATGAGGTTTTGTTGCGGTGCGTGAAACATCGTAGTGGCGTCCAAGAAGTCTTCCGCCGAGGTCGACCGCGCCATCCGATAGATGGCATCGACGGTATGGTCGTCGTCCAATAGCAGCGGCGTTGCCAGCGCCAGCGCGTACTTCGCGGAATCGACATGGTTCGATTCAATAACGTCGCTGATGACCGGACCGTGACGCGACGTGCGAACGGACAAGAGCTCCGGCTCGCCAAATCGAACCTTGATCTCTTCGGTTCTGATGCCGAACGGCAAAGGTCCACCCGGTGCGGCGTATAAGTCGCCGTCGACGACTGTTTCAACGAATAAGTCCTGGGTATCGCCGTGTGTCGTCGTCATGCCCCAGGCCAGTCGGCCGTTGTGTCCCAGCACGTGGAACGGAACGCCTGGTATTGTCGCGCCGATGAGGCGCGTGCCGGGGTAACTGAGGCCGGCGAGGTACCAGATGTTGGGGGCGCCAAAATTGAGATGCGGGTCATTGGCGAGAAGCGCGCCGCCCGTCGCGGTGCGCAGCGGGCTCAATGCCCAAATGTTGGACGCCAGGGTCGGCTTTACGACATCCGCGATCAGCGAAAGCAGCGCTGTCGATCGATCCGACAGCGCAGCCAGTGTTGTCGGGCCGGCATCACTGCCATTGATCAGAAGCTCCTGTGCGCGATCCGGCCCAAGCATCCTGATGAGCTCGGCATTCAAGAGTTCGTCGTTCCAATTCCCCGAAAGCTGCAGCCCCATCAACTTTTGCCAGACGAGCGAATCCGCTTCACGCCACGGTTCGGGTTTGAACCACAACAGCGTGAATTCGATCGGGAGCAACGCGCCCGAGTTGATGAAGGCGTTGACCCCGGCCGTGTAGGCGCCGAGGACCTGCGCGGTTTCGGGTTCGATCTGCTCCAAATTGCGTTCCGCGGCGCGATAGAGCCCGAGCGTCCGCATCAGTCTGTCGCTCGGCAGTGCGCTCTTGCCGATGACTTCGGAAAGCCGGCCTTGTCCGGACCGGCGCATCAGCTCCATTTGAAACAGGCGGTCCTGGGCGTGGGCGAAGCCCAAGGCGAAGTAGGCGTCTGCCTCGTTTTCCGCTTTGATCCATGGCACGCCACGCGAATCACGCGTTATGGCGATGGGCGCCGCGACTTCAGCGAAGGTTTGCTCGCCCGAGGTCCGCGGCAATGCAAAGAATGTCGCGCCGACGACGGCAATGACAGGTAGCGCGATTAGCGCCAGAATCGCTTTCAGGATCAGCTTCATGCTGCCGGTCCAGGTCCTCGGCAATGGGGCATTAACCAGGTGGTGGGACAGTTTGTCGCATGATCTTCGACCCGGAAAAACTCGACTCTGACGACGACGCCATTTTCGGTGAAGTGCTGTTCGAGATCGCGGCATTCGGAAACTTCGTCAAAGTTTCGGCGATTGATCCGGTCACGAACACCGAGGTCTGTATCATCGGATCCCCGGCGATGAGTCCTTACACCTTGAAGATGAATGCCATGCGCAAGTTGAAACGCGCGCTCCTCAAGTCCGAGCCCGAGCATGGCGACCCGCCCCGACGCCCTGGTCTTTGGGCGTAAGTCAAACTCGTGATTAGCCAATAAATACAATTGCTTGTGGCGGTCTGGTGAGGCCCGACGAGATATGGTAATCCGGGCCTCAATTCCGGCATTTTCCATGGCCATTCGCCTTCGAAACTTCGCGCATGTCGATGTCCCTTTTGGCCAAACCCGGCGACACCGTTGCGGTCGCAAGCGACCACGCCGGTGTTGAACTGAAGGGAATTGTTGCAGGCGAAATCGCGGCGCTCGGTTTCAAGGTTCTCGATCTCGGGACCCAAGGAAGTGCGTCGGTCGATTATCCCGACTTCGGGCGCGCCGTCGCCGAGCATGTCGTAGCCGGCAAAGTAAAGGCCGGCGTCATCGTTTGTGGGACCGGGATTGGAATCAGCATCGCCGCCAACCGCGTTCCCGGCGCTCGCGCGGTCCTGGCGCACGACACTTATGGCGCCCGAATGGGGCGTGAACACAACGACGGCAATATCCTTGCGCTTGGCGCACGGGTGATTGCGATCGACACCGCCAAGCATCTGGTTCGCGAGTTTTTTGCGACCCCGTTCGGCGGGGGCCGCCATGCCGGCCGCGTCGCGAAATTAGGATAGCGAGTTCAAGGTTGAGGACGGACATGGATCAAGCAGTAAGCCCAGCATTTTTTTCGGCGCCGCTCTCGGCGGCCGATCCCGAGGTGATGAAATCGCTGTCGCTCGAATTGGCGCGTCAGCAGAACCAGATCGAATTGATCGCGTCCGAGAACATTGTCTCGCGTGCGGTGCTCGAGGCGGTCGGCAGCGTGCTGACCAACAAGTACGCCGAGGGGTATCCGGGCAAGCGCTATTACGGCGGCTGCGAGTACGTCGACATCGCCGAAGCCACCGCGATCGAGCGCGCCAAGAAACTCTTCAACTGCGCCTTTGCCAACGTTCAGCCGCACTCGGGCGCACAAGCAAATGGCGCTGTTTTCCTTGGCCTCTTGCAGCCTGGCGACACGTTCATGGGAATGGACTTGGCAGCGGGCGGCCACCTCACGCATGGCTCGCCGGCCAATATTTCAGGGAAGTGGTTCAAGGTCGTTTCTTATGGCGTCCGGCGTCAGGACGCATTGATCGATTACGACCAGGTCGAAAGCGTGGCGCGTGAACATAAGCCGAAACTGATCATCGCCGGGGGATCGGCGTACTCGCGCATCATCGACTTCAAACGGTTCCGGGCGATTGCCGATCAGATCGGCGCCTACTTGATGGTCGACATGGCGCACTTTGCCGGGCTGGTCGCGGCGGGTCTGTATCCCAGCCCGTTGCTACATGCTCATGTCGTGACAACCACGACGCACAAGACCTTGCGCGGCCCGCGCGGCGGCATGATTTTGTCGATCGATGAGGCGATCGGAAAGAAGATCAATTCGGCCGTGTTCCCGGGCCTGCAAGGCGGGCCGCTGATGCACGTCATCGCCGGCAAGGCGGTGGCTCTCGGCGAGGCGCTCAAGCCCGACTTCAAGGTCTACGCTCAGCGCGTGATCGACAACGCCAAGGTTCTGGCGGAAACGATCATCCGGGGCGGACTTGAGGTCGTCTCCGGCGGCACCGACAGCCACGTCATGCTGGTCGACCTGAGGCCCAAAAAGCTGACCGGCATCGTCGTCGAGAAGCTGCTCGAGCGCTCCGGCATGACCTGCAACAAGAACGGCATACCGTTCGATCCGGAAAAACCGATGGTGACATCAGGGGTGAGGCTGGGATCGCCGGCGGCAACCACGCGCGGGTTCGGCGTGGCCGAGTTCAAACAAGTTGGCGAGTGGATTTGCGAGGTTCTGGACGCCCAGGCCACGGCCCCGGGAGCGACGGCCGAGATCGAGCAGGCGATGAGCAAGAAAGTCCAGGCCTTGTGTCGGCGCTTTCCGATTTATCAATAATTTGTGTTTAAGGGGTCCGATCTCAAGGACAAAATCGGTGGGGGAGCGGCGCGATGCGGTGCCCATATTGCGGTAACGACGACACCCAGGTGAAGGACTCGCGTCCGACCGAGGACAACTCGGCGATCCGTCGTCGGCGCGCATGCCCGGCCTGCGGCGCGCGCTTTACGACCTTCGAACGCATCCAGTTGCGCGAACTCGTTGTGATGAAAAAGAACGGCCAGCGCTCGCCGTTTGACCGCGAAAAACTGGCGCGCTCCATCACGGTTGCTTGTCGCAAACGGCCGGTGGACGAAGACCGTATCGAGCGGGTCGTGAACAGCATTCAGCGGCGTCTCGAAAGCATGGGCGAGACCGAAATTCCGTCGACAGTGGTCGGCGAAATGGTGATGGAGGCCCTCCAGGGGCTGGACAAAGTCGCCTATGTTCGGTTCGCGTCCGTGTATAAAAATTTCCGTGAAGTCAAAGACTTCGAAAGCTTTGTTGAGAATCTGGCTGAGCCTTCGAAGAGCGATCAGAATCTCTGACGTGGTGTCATGACCGGCGCCCCGGCAGCACCCGTCAGCGCGTTCGACCGACGCATGATGGCGGCGGCGTTGGCTTTGGCCGAGCGCGAATTGGGCGACACCTGGCCAAACCCCTCGGTGGGCTGCGTCATCGCCAGGAACGCGCACATCGTCGGCCGCGGCTGGACCCGTTCTGGGGGCCGGCCCCACGCGGAAGCCGAAGCGCTGAAGATGGCGGGCGCTGAAGCCAAAGGCGCGACCGCCTATGTCACGCTCGAACCCTGCAGCCACCACGGCCGCACGCCACCCTGCGCCGATGCGTTGATTGAAGCCGGCATCGTTCGCGTCGTATCGGCGGCAACCGACCCCGATCCTCGCGTCGTCGGCGGTGGCCATGCCCGCCTGCGGGCCGCAGGTCTCGTCGTCGACGAAGGACTGGGCCGGGTCGAGGCGGAGCGGATCAACCGCGGATTCATTCTTCGCAACACCGCAAAGCGACCGCTGTTTGCGCTTAAAGTGGCGACGAGCGTCGATGGCCGCATTGCGCTCAAGTCTGGCGCCAGCCGATGGATTACGGGCGAGCGCGCCCGTGCTGCGGGCCACAGCCTGAGATCGCGTCACGATGCCATCTTGGTGGGTTCGGAGACTGTTCTTGCCGACAATCCAAGCCTGAATTGCCGGCTGCCGGGCTATGCGGGCCGCCCCAAGTTGCGCATCGTTCTTGATCGCCGCGGCCGTGTCGGCGCTGCGCACCGCGTCACCGACGCATCGTTGGGGCCCAGCAGGATTTACCGGCAAAGCTCCGGTTCGGCGGGCGCCGCCGAAGTCCGGATTCTCGGCGGCGACCCCGGCGAGTTTCTCGCGGCAGCCGCATCCGACATGGCGGCATCCGGGCTGACCCGCGTTCTGATTGAAGGCGGTGGCACCGTGGCAGCCGCCTTCTTGAAGGCGGGACTGATCGATGAAGTCGCCTGGTTTTCGAGCGGACTTGCGCTCGGGAGCGATGCCCGGCCGGCCCTTGGGCAACTCGATCTTGACCAACTCACGGATGCGCATCATTTCGTCATCCGCCATTCAACGCGGATTGGCGAAGATGTTCTGACCGTCCTCGATCGACCCTGAGATCCGATGTTCACCGGTATCATCACAGATGTTGGCCGCGTCATCGACATTCGCCGCGAGGCGAAAGGCGACGCGCGTCTCAAGATTGCGACCAAGTTTCAGTTGGCCGAAACGCCGCTCGGGGCATCGATCGCCTGTGCGGGGTGCTGCCTGACCGTGGTCGAGAAGGGCGGCGATTGGTTCGCGGTCGACGTCAGCAATGAGACGCTGTCCAAGACGACGCTCGGCGGCTGGGCAGCGGGTGACAAGGTCAATCTCGAGCGACCTCTCAAGATGGGCGACGAATTGGGTGGGCACCTCGTCACCGGTCACGTCGATGGTGTCGCCAAGGTGATCGCCATAACCCCCGACGGCGATTCACGACGGATCACGATCGAAGTCCCGGCTCACCTGGCTCGCTTCATTGCGGCCAAGGGCTCGGTTGCCGTCGATGGCGTGTCATTGACGGTAAACGATGTCATCGGCGCCAGCTTTGGCGTCAATATCATTCCACACACGCAGACGGTGACGACGCTGGGAGGCCTTAAATCCGGCGATCCGGCCAACGTGGAAATCGATCTGCTCGCACGGTATGTTGCGCGCCTGAACGAGAACCCCACGCCATGAATGCCGCCTACACCGAATATCTCTCCTCGATCGAGGAACTGATCGACGATGCCCGCAACGGCAAGATGTTCATTCTTGTCGACGACGAATCGCGTGAAAACGAAGGCGATTTGATCATCCCGGCGCAGATGGCGACGCCGTCCGCCGTCAACTTTATGGCCAAGAACGGGCGCGGTTTGATTTGCCTCGCCATGACCAAGAAGCGGTGCGACGAGCTGAAATTGCCGATGATGACGGCGCACAACCAGTCGCGTCACGCGACCGCGTTCACGCTCAGCATCGAGGCGAAGGAAGGCATCACGACCGGAATCTCGGCCGCCGATCGATCGCGCACGATTGGCGTTGCGATCGATCCCTGCAAGGGCCGCGACGATCTTGCGACTCCGGGCCACGTCTTTCCCTTGTCGGCCAAGGACGGCGGCGTATTGGTGAGGGCAGGGCACACCGAGGCGGCGGTCGATATCGCCCGGCTCGCGGGGCTGATCCCGGCGGGCGTGATCTGCGAGATCATGAACGACGACGGCACCATGGCGCGGATGCCGGATCTGATCAAATTTGCGCAGCTGCATGGCCTCAAGATCGGAACGATTGCCGACCTGATCGCCTACCGCCGCATCAAGGAGCGCCTGGTCAAACTCGAGATCGAAGCGCCGTTCAAGTCCGCCTATGGCGGCGACTGGTCGATCCGCGTCTACTCCGACGCGATCACCGGCGCCGAACATGTCGCATTCATCAAGGGCAAGGTCGCCACCGCCGAACCGGTGATGGTGCGCATGCATCAGATCAACCTGATGACCGATTTGTTCGGCGATGCCGGCAACAAGAAGACCGGCGATCTGCAAAAAGCGATGGAGATGATTGCGGCTCATGGCCGTGGGGCGGTGGTCGTGCTGCGCGACGTTCCCGCCGCCCGGCTGTCGGACCGGGTCCGCGCCCTGATCAAGGGCGAAGAGGCGACCACGCGGTTGATGGACTATGGGGTCGGCGCGCAGATCCTGGTCGATCTCGGTGTCTCGACCATGGTGCTCTTGACCAACACCTCGAAGAATGTGATCGGGCTCGAAGGTTATGGGCTTCGCATTCTTGAACAGCGAAAGATCACGTGAAAAAACGTTCTTCAGGT
>VGEM01000122.1 GCA_016869315.1 Alphaproteobacteria bacterium
ACCGGCGTGCGCAAGGCGTTCAACATCAAGGGCGAGGACGTGTTCGCCACCGTCTCGATCGGCATCAGCATCTTCCTGACCGACGGCAAGGATTTCGAGGAGCTGCTCAAGCATGCCTTGAGCGCCATGCAGGCGGCCAAGCAGGGCGGCGGCAACGGCTATCGGTTCTTCGCCAGCGACATGAACGCCAAGGCCAAGAATCGCCTCGACCTTGAGAAGCGCATGCGCGCGGCGCTGGTGAACAGGGAGTTCGTCCTGTTCTACCAGCCCAAGGTCGATCCGGCGAAAAACCGCGTGAAAGGCGCCGAGGCGCTGATCCGCTGGCGCGACCCCAAAGGCGGCATGATCAGCCCGGGCGAATTCACCCCGGTCGCCGAGGAGACCGGCCTGATTGTTGAAATCGGCACCTGGGCCCTCAACAAGGCCTGTCGCCAGACGCGGGTCTGGCAAACCATGGGGTACGAACCCATCCGCATGTCGGTGAACGTGTCGGCGCACCAGTTCCGCGCCAAGGACATGGTCGACAAGGTGATCGCGGCGCTCGGCGCCCACCATCTCGAGGCGCAATGGCTTGAGCTCGAGATCACCGAGAGCATGCTGATGAACGATATCGACGCCGCCATCGCCCGCATGCAGAAGGTGCGCGATCTCGGCTGCGGGCTGTCGATCGACGATTTCGGCACCGGCTATTCGAGCCTGTCGTACCTTGGGCGGTTTCCGATCACGACCCTGAAGATCGACCGCGCCTTCGTGCGCGACGTGCAGGAGAACCAGAACACCGCCGAAATCGCGCGCGCCATCATCAAGCTTTCGCGCGGGCTCAATCTGGAAGTGGTCGCCGAAGGCGCCGAGCACCTGAAGGAAGTCGACTTCCTTCGTGAAAATGGCTGCGACGTGATCCAGGGCTACTACTATTCGAAACCGCTCGCGGCCGACGAGTTCGAAAAGAAGCTGACGCGGATCGCGGCATGAGCGCCGCCCGGGCGCCGCTGCCCGAGGTCAAGGAAGCCGACGCCAGCGGGCCGATCGCCGATCTCTACGCCGACATCCGCACGACCATCGGCGTGTCGATGGTCAACCTCGTCTTTCGCAACATGGCGACGGTGCCGGGCTGCCTCGACTGGGCATGGGCGCACCTGCGGCCGCTTTATGCCGCCGGCGAGATCGAAGCGGCGGCCGCGCGCTGTCTCGCTCTTCCCGGCATCGATGCAGTCGTGTCGTTTTCCGGCACGGAGATCGCCGCGACCGGCGCGCCCGTCGATCAGCTCGCTGCGGTTGGCAGGTCATACGCCCGCGCCAACCCGATGAACCTGATCGGCCTCGAAATCCTGAAACGCCTGCTCGACGATCCCAGCACCGAGCGCCAACCAGAATTCGGGCCAGAATCCGGAATCAGAGTAAAAACTGGGGTTTTTACTCTGACCCCGAATTTGCTGCCGGCGATGGTTGATCTCGCAACCGCGTCTGCCGCTGTCAGATCTCAGCTCGATCACCTCGCCCGCCAGCTTCACCAGGGCGACAACGGCGTGATCCCCTCGCTCTATCGCCACCTCGCCCATTGGCCGGCGCTCATGACGTTGATCGGCGATCGGCTCGAACCGGCCGTCGGCTCAGGCGCGTTGTTCACGACGGCCGATGCGATCCACCGCTTAGCGATCACCGCCGCGGATGCGCTCTACCGCCGGTGTCCGCGACTGGACATGCCGCCGTCCACGGGCGCCGTGGCGGACAATCTCAGGGCGCTGATCGCCGCCTTCCCCGCCAACATCTGTCGCATGACGGTGATCGCCCGGGCGCTGGCGCGTGTTGCACCCTAGGTTGGATTTGCGAAAAAATCCCAGACTGACGCCAGGTTTGCAACGAATCGGCCGCGGTTTTCGTTGATTCCGGCGCGGGAAAGACAGACCAATTGTTCACTTCTTTCCGGCCGAATGCCTTGTCCTTGCCATAGACCGCCGATATCGTCGATTTGAAGGTCATCCTGATGGTGTCTTGGCAAGCTGCCGCGGCGCGCAAGCGCCGGCGTCGGTGTTGTTTGGAGACTGCGACAGAGTTGCCGAAACGATGATCCGTATTACCGCCCTGACCTCCGCTGTCCTCGCCGCGCTGATCTCGGCAGCATCTGCTGTGGCGCAGGACGCCATGACCGCCGAAGACGTCGCCGCGGCCGAAATCTCCGCCCAAGGCGCGGCCCGCCTGATCGTTCAGTTCCGCGACGATGGCGCCGTCGCCGACGTTCCCGAGAACCGCGGCGGCAATCGCGAACGCGCCGCGGGCGGCGCCAACCGCGAGCGGGCCGCGGGCGTCGCCCGCGAGCGGTCACGGGTCGCCGAGCGGCGCGGCAACGTCGAGCGATCGTTGTCGGGTCGCGGACGGCGGTTCCGCGAAACCTTCGACGCCATTCCTTATGCCGTGATCGATGCCGACGCATCGACACTCGAAATGCTGCGCCGTCACCCGGATGTCGCCGGCGTGTTCGTCGACCGGCCGATGGCCCTGGCCGAGATCGAGCTCAGCGACATCGACGCCGACACCCCGCCTGCCGGCGAAGCCAATTCACGCGACGACATCCGCGCCAGGGAAGTCTGGGCGCTGGGCGCCACCGGCCAAGGCCAAGTGGTGGCGGTGCTCGACAGCGGCGTCGATAGCACGCACCGCATGTTCGCCGACAAGATCGTCGCCGAGGCCTGCTTCTCGACCACCGTCAACGGCAATCACAAGACGCTGTGCCCGAACGACACCGATCAGCAGGCGGGACCCGGCTCGGCCACCTTCTGCCCGGCCATCGACGGCAAGCCCTGCGCGCACGGCTCGCACGTCGCCGGCATCGCGGTCGGCAACGACCCGACCAACATCGACGGCCAGGGCGTCGCTCCGGGGGCCAATCTGATCTCGATTCAGATCTTCACTCAGATCAACGACGCGACCATCTGCACCAAGACCGGAGCGACCACGCAGGTGCAGACCTGCATCCGCACCTACACCTCGGATCAGCTGGCGGGCCTCAATACCATTCTCAGCCTGAGCCAAAGTTTCCCGATTGCCGCCGTCAACATGAGCTTCGGCGGCGAGGCACAGACCGGGGCCTGCGACACCAACCCGCTAAAGGGCGCGATCGACTCATTGCGCCGCGTCGGCATCGCCGCGGTGATCGCGGCCGGCAACGACGGCAAGGTCGGCCAGATGTCGCCGCCCGCCTGCATCACCACCTCGACCTCGGTCGGCGCGGTCGGCGTGGTGGCGCCGACATCGTTCACCAACGTCAGTCCCTTGACCGACATGATGGCGCCCGGTTCGTCGATCCGCTCGGCCGCCGTCGGCGGCGGCTATGCCAATGCCTCGGGCACGTCGATGGCGACGCCGCACATCGCCGGTGCCATCGCCGTTCTCAAGAGCGCCCGGCCGGCGGCGTCGGTGGCGCTGATCGAATCGGCGCTCAAGACCGGCCCGGCCACCGCCATTACCAATGCCGAGTTCACGGTGCCGCGCCTTGACGTGCTGGCGGCCTACAATGGGCTCGCGAATGGCTTGGTGGTCGCCAACGAGGGCACATTGGTTGGCGGCGTGATCGCGCCGACGGCGAACGGCTCAAAGTCGGTGATCCGCGTCTATAACCCGACATCGACGCAAGGCCGGATCACCGCCTCGGTTCGTGACGGGACGACCGGAACGGTGTTCGGCGCCTGGGACAGCCCGCCCATTCCCGGTCGCAGTCTCGGCCAGTTCGACATCGTCCAGATTTTGCAGAGCATCCCGAGCGCCACCGGCGCGACGCTGACCCTGGGCGTGTCGGGCACGTTCGCCGGCTATGTCCAGCACCTCACCTGGAATGCCGCCACCAGTACGGCCGGCAATGTCAGCGGCTGCGACAACGCCGCGACTGCATTGTTGACCGAGGCGCCCGGTCTCGCCGTCAACGGCGGGACCAACCTCACCAGTGCACTCGTGATCTTCAACGGCGGCACGTCGAGCGCGAGCGCGACGTTCGACGTTTACCGCGCCGCCGACGGCGTTTCGGCGGGCGTATGGACGTCGGCCGCCGTTCCGCCACGGGGCTCGGCGCGGGTTGCGTTCACATCGGTTCTGGCCGGCCTTGGCCTGGCCGCCGGTCCACCGTCCGATCTTTACGTCGCACGGATGCGTTCGGGCTTCACCGGTTACGTCCAGCATACCGGCGTCGCCGGCGGGATCGACACCGCCAATCTGTCGGTCGTGTGCGCCATCCGCACACAGTGACGGTAAGGCGCGCTCGCATTTGGAATCTGACTGACCCAGATCCCAGGTCATTCATCTCAAGAGTTCGGCCGACACCCGCGCGCCGATATCTTTTCGGTTGTCGGGTCCACCGTCTTGACCCACAGTGCCCCGTGACGGGGGTTTCATGCTGCAATTGCAAAGTCTTCTCGGCCTCGCGCTGATCGTCGCGGTGGCTTTCGCGCTGAGCGAGCGGCGCGGTGCGGTGCGCTGGCGGCCCGTCGCCGTCGGCATCGGGCTGCAAGCGACCTTCGCCCTCGTCCTGCTCAAACTCGACGCGGTGCAGGCCGCCTTCTCGAGATTGAACGACGTGGTGAGCGGCCTCGAGGCCGCGACCCGCGCCGGCACCGCCTTCGTGTTCGGCTACATCGGCGGCGGCGCGGCGCCGTTCGAAGTCTCGGAGCCCGGCGCGAGCTTCGTGCTTGGCTTTCAGGCGTTGCCGCTCATCCTCGTGATCAGCGCGATCTCGGCGCTGCTGTTTCATTGGAACGTCATTCAGCCGGTCGTGCGCGGCTTCGCCTGGGCGCTGCGACGGACCCTCGGCATCGACGGCCCGGCCGGCGTCGCCGTGACGATGAATATCTTTGTCGGCATGACCGAGGCCCCGCTGGTCGTGCGGCCGTACCTGCGCGGCGTGTCGCGCGCCTCGCTGTTCGCGATCATGACGGCCGGCATGTCGACCGTCGCCGGCACGGTGATGGTGCTGTATTCCACCATTCTGACCGGCGTGATCGACAATCCGCTTGGCCAGATTCTGACGGCGTCGCTGATCAGCGCCCCGGCCGCGATCGTCATGGCGTTCATCATGGTGCCCGAAACCTCGGAGCAGTCGGGGCGCGACGACGTGGCGCTGATGGTGGCGCGCGAACCGGGCGACAACGTCATGTCGGTCATTACCCGCGGCACCCTCGACGGCGTGCCGCTGATGATCAACGTCATCGCCATGCTGCTGGTGCTGGTCGCCCTCGTCAGCCTCGCCAATCAGATCATCGCGTTGCTGCCGAACGTCGGCGATGCGCCGCTCACGTTGCAGCGCATGTTCGGCTGGGTGATGGCGCCGGTCGCCTGGGCGATCGGCTTGCCGGCGACCGAGGCGGTGCAGGGCGGCGCCTTGCTCGGCACCAAGACCGTGCTCAACGAACTCATCGCCTACATTGAAATGTCGAACCTACCGGACGACGCACTGTCGCCGCGCAGCCGGCTGATCATGACCTATGCCCTGTGCGGCTTCGCCAATTTCTCCTCGCTCGGGATCATGATCGGCGGCCTCTCGGCGATGGTGAAGGAACGCCGCCAGGAGATCGTGGCCCTGTCCACTAAGTCATTGATTTCAGGCACTTTAGCGACCTGCATGACCGGCGCCGTGGTCGGCCTGATCACCGCCCCTTAAGGCCCCGGCCACCCTGGATTCGCGGCCGTCAACGGCGTATGTCACCCAGCCATAACGCTGTGGATGACGCGGTGAGCTACGCCGTCAAAGAGATCTTCTACACCTTACAGGGTGAAGGCGCGAACGCCGGCCGTCCAGCCGTGTTCTGTCGCTTCGCCGGCTGCAACCTGTGGAGCGGGTTGGAGCGGGATCGTGCCACGGCCCAGTGCCGTTTCTGCGACACCGATTTTGTCGGCACCGACGGAACCGGCGGCGGAAAATTCGAGACGGCGCGCGCGCTCGCAACGGCCATTGCGACGGCCTGGCGCGGCGGCGGCACGCGCAAACTCGTGGTGATGACCGGCGGCGAGCCGTTGCTGCAACTCGACGAGGCCTTGATCGCGGCCGTGCACGCGCAAGGATTCGAGATCGCGGTCGAGACCAACGGTACCCTGCCGGCACCCGAGGGCCTCGACTGGATCTGCGTCAGCCCGAAAGCGGGCACCACGCTTGCCTTGTCGCACGGCGACGAATTGAAGCTGGTGTATCCCCAGGCCGGCGCCAAGCCCGACCGCTACGATGCGCTCGACTTCGCCCATTGGTTTCTGCAGCCGATGGACGGGCCGGTGCGCGCCGCCAACACCGCGGCGGCGGTCGCCTATTGTCTGGCCCATCCCAAGTGGCGGCTCAGTCTCCAGTCGCACAAGTACATCGGCATTCCGTGAGCGCCGTGACCGCCATGACCGGACGCACCACCATCGTCAAGGAATTCGGCTTCGAAGCTGCGCACCGTTTTGCTCACAAACCGGACGGCCACGAGAACACGCGCATTCACGGCCACTCGTTCCGGGTCGAGGTTGCGCTTGCCGGCATCCCCGACCCCAAGACCGGGTGCGTGGTCGATTTCGAATTGCTCGGCGCGGCGATCGAGAAGCTTCGCACAGCGCTCGATCACCAGTTTCTAAACGACATCGCCGGCCTCGCGACGCCATCGCTGGAAAACATCGCGCGCTGGATCGCCGATAGTTTGAAGCCCGCGTTCGCGCCGCTCGCCAGCGTCACCGTGCGACGCCCGAGCCTCGGCGAATCCGCCCGATACGACGTGCCGTGAGCGCGGCGTCGCGACCGCGCTGCCTCGTCCTGCACTCGGGCGGCCTCGATTCCACCACCTGCCTGCTGCTCGCCTGCGCGCGCGGACGCGAGCCGGTCAGCGTCGGCATTCGCTACGGCCAGAAGCACGATATCGAACTCGACTACGCGGCGCGCCAGTGCGCGGCGCGCGGCATCGCGCGGCGGGTGATCGATGTCACGTGGGACAAGCCCAAGATCGACATCCCCTTCGACCGCTCGTTCGAGGCAATGCGGGGCGGCATCGCGCCAACCTTCGTGCCGGGACGCAACGCGGTGTTTCTCGCGCTCGCCTGCGCCGAGGCGGCGGCGGCGGGCGCCACCGAAGTGTGGCTTGGCGTCAACGCGGTCGATTACTCGGGCTACCCCGACTGTCGTGGCTCGTTCCTCGCGGCCTTCGCCGCGATGTGGCGCGAAGCGGTGCCGAACCCGCCTGCGATCATTGCCCCGCTGGTCACGCTCACAAAGCCCGAGATCGCCGCCCTGGCCGCGACACTCGGCCTCGCGAAAGGCGACACCTGGAGCTGCTACGCGCCCGTTGGCGAAGGCGCGGAGACGCGCCCCTGCGGCCGCTGCGATGCCTGCCGGCTGCATGATTTGGCCTGGACTGAAGCGGCGCAGCACCGGATCGATCCCGGCGCGCTCAGCCTGGGCAAGCATTGACTGCATCGGCTGGGCGATGGGCGCCGCGTGAAGTTCATGGCGCAAGAGGCACGTCGGCAGCCATCGCCCTACCGGCTTCCGCTGCTGCAAACTTTCGTAAGTTTTCTGCACGCGCTCACGCAGGAGCGGTGGTGCGGGTAGAGGGAATCGAACCCCCACTTCCGTAAGGAAACCAGATTTTGAGTCTGGCGCGTCTACCAGTTCCGCCATACCCGCTTGAGGATTGGGTGCTTAGACCAGACAGCCAAAGCTGTCAAAGCAAGCGCCACAAATAGAGATAAACATGGGCTGGCCTAACACGATGTTCCTCCCGTATAACATACTTTGTTATATGATATCAGAGTCTGATATGATGCCCAATTAAGGAGAAGTTTGTCATGAACATCAGCTTAACACCTCAGCTTGAGAAATTTGTTCGCGCTCAAGTGGCTGGAGGCCACTACAACAATGCGAGCGAGGTTCTGCGGGATGCCTTGAGACTATTGGTGCAGAATCAAGAAGAACGCCGTGCCAAAATTGCCAGACTCCGTGAACTCGGTGAAGCAGGAGAGCGGGAGATCGCAGCGGGGCAAGGGATCGTGTTGAGAACGGCCAAGGACGTCGAGAAGTTTTTTCGATCGCTTCCGTAACCGCGGGCGGCGTCCATAATTCATGAAAAAACCGGTCATCCTTGCACCCTTGGCAAAACATGACCTTGTATCAATTGCGTCTTTCACGCGAAGCGCCTGGGGCGAAAAACAACGACGCGCCTATATGAACGATCTCGCCAGTTGCGTGCGGGCGCTCGGAGCAATGCCTGGAATGGGCCGGTCACGTGACGAGTTGAAGCCAGGTTGGCGCTCGATTCTCTGCCGCAGTCACCTGTTCCTTTATGTTGAACACGCGGACAAAGTTGAAGTGCTCCGTATCGTGCACGGCAGCCAAGATATCGACGCTATTGCGGAGAGCTAAAGATTGTCGACCTCAAGCCACTCTCCCACGTGACAGCCAGATTCGCTAAACTCCACCCATGTCCGCATCCGCACTCTCCATTGCCCCCGACCGTGCCGTCATGGCCCTGATCGCGGCCGCTTCTTTGGGCGCGCTGGGGACGGCGCTGGTGGCGCAGTTCGGGTTCGATCTGTGGCCGTGTCTTCTGTGTTACGTCCAGCGCGCGCCCTATGCGGCGACGCTGGTCCTCGGCCTGCTGGCCTCGATGCCGGCGGTCGACGGGCCGTCGCGGCGCTGGGCGGCCGCGCTGGCCGGCGTTCTTTTTCTGGTTGGCGCCGGCACGGCTGGATATCACGTCGGTGTCGAAGAGCGCTGGTGGAAGGGTCCGGCCGAATGCGTCGGCCAGGTCACCACCTACACGCCCGCCGATCTCCTCGCCGCCCTCAATCGGCCCGGCCAGACCGGGTGTGAGGAAGCGGCCTTTCGGTTCCTCGGCATATCGATGGCGGGCTACAACATGCTGGCGGCGCTGGTGTGCGGGCTCGGCTGCTTTGTCGCGGCTCGCCGCGCGGACTGGTGGCGATGACCGCGCCCCCCCGCCCGTCGCGTCTGCCCGGCGATCCCGATCCCAAGGAGCGGATCGATCGCATGATTCGCGTCAACCAGGCGGGTGAGTTCGGCGCGAAGCGCATCTATCAGGGGCAGCTTGCCGTGCTCGGCGACAGCGCCGACGCGCCGCTGATCCGCGAGATGATGGCGCAGGAAGAAAAGCACCTCGAGCGCTTCAATGCGCTGGTGGCCGCGCGCGGCGTGCGCCCGACCGTGCTTGAGCCGCTCTGGAACGTGGCCGGCTTCGCGCTCGGCGCCGCCACCGCGGCGCTCGGGCCCAAGGCCGCGCATGCTTGCACCGTCGCGGTCGAGGATGTGATTGGCGAACACTATGCCGAACAGGCGGAAGCGCTTGCGGCCGACCCTGCCCATGCCGGCCTCAAAAACACCATCGCCGAGTTTCGCGACGACGAGCTTCGCCATCGCGCGCAATGCCTCGCCGCCGGCGCCGAACAAGCGCCGGCCTACCCCGTGCTGACCGGCGCGGTGAAAACGGCGACAAAGCTCGCCATCTGGCTTTCGACGCGGTTCTGATCGATCTCAGGTCGGATCGAGCTCGGTGTCCCAGTAGAGATAATCGCGCCAGCTCTGGTGCAGATAGTTGGGCGGAAACGCCCGCCCGATTTCCTGCAACTGGTGCGACGTCGGCCGGTAGGGCCGATAGCTCGGATGCATGCCGGCCTCGTGCGGCAACCGGTTGCCCTTGACCAGGTTGCAGCAGGCGCACGCGGTGACGACGTTCTGCCATGTGGTGCGCCCGCCTTTCGAGCGCGGCACAACGTGGTCGAACGTCAGATCG
>VGEM01000123.1 GCA_016869315.1 Alphaproteobacteria bacterium
CGCGCGGCAAAGCAGCATTTGCTGCGCCAAATGCTGTGGATGAATTCGATGGCTTAGTTGTTCGGCGCGGCCGGAGGCGCAGGCGGTGTCGAATCGCCGGCGCCTGGACCGGGCACCACCGGGATGGCGGGGTCGAGGGTCGGCACCGCGGTGCTGCCCGCCTGGCTTGGCGCATCGAACAGCGATGGTGCCTGCTGTGTTGGCCTCGCCAGCAATGCCAACCCGAGTGAGGTCGCGAAGAAACAAAATCCGAGAATGGTGGTGGCGCGGCTTAGAGGATTCGGCCGGGGTCGCGGCTGCATTGCCGAGTTTACTGCCGCAGTGACCGAAAAGCCCGCGCCGCCCGCCCCGCCTTCACTCTTTTGGAACAGGATCAGGACGATCAAGACGATCGCGATCAGCACGTGGAAAATCAGCAGTGTCTGCAAGAGCATGGCAAAACCGAGAGATTGAGTTAGCCGTCAGTCCGTGGGTGGCGGTATTTATCGCCAATAAGCTGGCTTGGCTATAGCTGGGAAGGCTCGTTTGAAAGCCACTTTTACTGGCAGGCGTTGACAATCTTAAGGAAATCCGCGGCGTCAAGGCTCGCGCCGCCGACCAAAGCCCCGTCGACGCCCGGAACCGCCATCAATTCAGGGGCGTTGGATCCTTTGACCGATCCCCCGTAGAGGATAGCGAGGTTCTCTGCCGCCACCCCCAATTTCGCGACGACACTTCGAATATGGGAGTGCACTTCGGCGACATCGCCGACTGTCGGCGTCTTTCCGGTGCCGATCGCCCACACGGGCTCGTAGGCGATGACGCAACGCTCAACCGTCCCACCCTTGGGCCATGAAGCCGGCACCTGACGCTCGACCACATCCTTCGTGCGTCCGGCGTCCCGCTCAGCCTCGGTTTCGCCGACGCAGACGATCGGATCGAGGCCGGCAGCCAGTGCGGCCTCGGCTTTGGCACGAACCATGTCATCGGTCTCCCGGTGATCGGTCCGCCGCTCCGAATGTCCGACAATGACGATGCGGCAGCCTACCTCCGACAATAGCTTGGCGCTGACATCGCCCGTATGGGCGCCCTTTTCATGAGCATGGCAATCCTGGGCGCCAAGCAGGACGCCCGACCCTTTCAGAAACGCTCCGACGCTGGATAACAATGGAAAAGGCGGGCAAACGGCCACGCGTCGCCGTGCGGTTGGCGCGCTCTTGGCCGCAATCTCCTCGGCCAATAATCTGGCCCCAGAAAGGCTGCCGTTCATTTTCCAATTGCCCGCCACCAACTTAATCGGCGCCATTTTGGCCTCCACCCTGTTCGGGACCCTGATCAGATCCGCCCTCTACCACACCTCCTCCGAGCCCAGAACCGGTCCTTGGTATGGTATGGACTGATCTTGCCGCCCATACCCACGGCACCTATGATGCCGCGCTTTTTGAACCGGGGCCGCCATGATTCAATTCTTCATCGATCGCATTAAGAACAGCATTTTCTTCAAGATTTTCATGGTATTAATGGTCCTCTCCTTTGGCATATGGGGGATCGGCGATGTCATTACGCCAACCCTTGATCCGACCATTCTGATCAAAACTGACAATGTCGAAGTGCGCGCCGAAGAACTGCAGCGGCGGCTCGATGTGGAAACCCGCCGCCTGCGCGAATCGCTCGGCCAATCGCTGCCAGCTCCGAGCATAAGAAGCGTACTCGTGAACAACATCGTGGGGCAAATGAAGCAGGAAGTGAGCCTCAACGTCGCTGCTGCGGAATTCGGCGTAACTGCCAGCCTCAATCTTGTTCGGGCGCAGATCGAGAGGGAGGGTCTGTTCGCCGATGAATCAGGCAAATTCAGTCAGCTCGCCTTCATGAGAGTCTTGGCCGACAACCAGTTGACCGAGCAAGGCTTCATCGCTGATGTGCAGAGCGACATGACCCAGCAGCTGTTGACGCGGTCCGTCGCGGCCGGGGCCAAAGCGCCTCAAGCTATGGTCAATCAGCTGTTCACCTTTCGCGACGAGACCCGAATTGCCGACACACTGCTGGTGCCAAGTGATGGCTTGGTGCCGCCTAACCCGGCGACCGATGACGACATAAAGAAGACCTACGAAGACAATATATCTTCATTCACCGCGCCAGAGTACCGGAACGTCGAAGCGGTCGTCCTGCTCGGTCCCGACCTAGTACCGGCGGACAGCATCAGTGAAGACGCAATTCGCGCCTTCTACGATGAAGGCTCGAACCGATACCGAATTAAGGAGCAGCGCCGGATTTCACAATTGCTTTTCGAGACCAAGGAAGCCGCCGCGGCTGCCCGGGCGCTGATGGCGCCTGGCGACGGCCTTATGGCGATTGCCGGCAAAGCTAAAGTCGACCCTCCCGTCGATCTCGGCGAAAGGCCGGTCGACGATGCGGTCCTGGCGGGATTCGGCGAAGCGATCAATATGCCGACGGGTCAAATCAGCGAGCCGATTGAGAGTGCCCTCGGCTGGCATCTCATTGAAGTTCTTGGAGTCGTGCCTGAAGCGGTCACGCCATATGAGCAGGTTCGCGATGAGATCCGCGGATCGCTCGCTCAGGACAAAGCGTTCGACGCCCTTGCCGATACGTCGGTCAGGTTGGAGGACGAGATTGGCTCCGGCAACTCGCTCGAAGATGCGGCCAAAGCGGTTGGCGGGCGATTTGTGTCGATCCCGGCCACGGATCGGAGCGGACTCGATCCATCGGGTGTGACGATCGAAACGATAATCGAGCGAGAGAAGTTTCTGAGCGCGGCTTTCGGCGCGGCGCAGAATATTGAATCGCCTGTTCTCGAGGTCGAAGGTGGCTACTTCATCGTCAAGGTAACGGGGATCACGCCGCCGACGCCGAAGCCAATCGAGACCGTGCGTCCGGAAATCGCGAAACTGTGGGAGCGCCAGACCAAGCTGGCCGAGGCAGGAAAGATTGCCGAAAAAGCCGCCGCCGACATTGGCAGCGGATCCTATAGCGCAGCGGCCGAAGCGGATAAACGGATGTCTTATGGCCAGCTCGGTCCCATTACGCGCTTCGGCGAAAGCCGAAACCTCTCCTACATCATCGATTCGAAGCGGGTCAGCCCCGACTTGCTCGAACGGCTGTTCATGGCCAACGTCGGCGACGTCGTTACGGCGCCGGTTCTCAACGGTCATGTGATCGCGCGACTCAAAGAAATCGTTCCGGCGCGGGCCGAAGGCGAAAGTGCCGCCGCGCCAATGCAGATTTCTGGCAGCGTGAGAATGGCCATGCAGCAAGATCTGTTGGCTCAGTTCACGCGGGCTGCCGAAGACCGTTACCCGGTCACCGTCAATCAGCAGGTCATCGACGATCTGTTGGCTGTCAGGAACTGACGCGAAAGACCAACGCGATGGAGTTTCATCCGGCTGAAGCGGCATTCGCATCGGCCTACAACGGCGGACATGCGCAGGTTGTCTGGACCGAACTGCCGGCGGATCTCGATACGCCCGTTTCAGTGATGCTGAAGATTGGGCAAGAGACGCCCTTCACGGCACTCCTTGAATCTGTTCAAGGCGGCGCGACGCGCGGCCGTTATTCGTTCATTGCGATAAAGCCCGATTTGATTTGGCGATACAGAGGCAATTCCGCGGAATTGTGCCGGGCCCCGGACTCTTCAGACCGCACTTACGTCGCCGATCGACGTGAAACACTGGCTTCTCTTCGTGCGCTGATCGCCGAAAGCCGCATCGAATTGCCAGAGACATTGCCGCCGATGGCCGCGGGACTGATCGGATACATGGGCTACGACACGATCCGCCTGGTCGAGAACATCCCAAGCAAGAACCCGGACACCATCGGGATTCCGGACGGCATGTTTATGCGCCCGACGGTCACCGTTATCTTTGACAATATCAAGGATGTCTTGACCGTCGTTACTCCGGTTTATCCTTGCGATGGCGTCGACGCCGGGACCGCGATGGGCGACGCCCGCAAGCGCTTGCTTCATGTTGTCACAATACTCGACCGCAGCGTGCCCCATGCTACGCCAGTCACTGGCGTTCCTCGCGGCGAACCGACATCGAACATCGGGCGCGACGGCTATCACGCGATGGTCAAGAAAGCCAAGGAGTACATCCTCGCCGGCGACATATTCCAGGTGGTGCCGAGCCAACGTCTGCGCCTTCCGTTCGCCCTGCCGTCGTTTGCGCTCTATCGTTCGCTGCGTCGACTCAATCCTTCGCCGTTTTTATTCCACCTCAAGCTCGACGGTTTCGCGCTTGTCGGCTCAAGCCCAGAAATTCTCGTCCGTCTGCGAGATGGAACGGTCACCATCCGTCCGATTGCCGGCACGAGGCCGCGCGGCAAGACGCGCACCGAAGACGACGCCTTGGCCAAGGATCTGTTGTCCGACTCCAAGGAACTCGCCGAGCATCTGATGCTGCTGGATCTTGGGCGCAACGACGTCGGCCGCGTCGCCAAAATTGGAACGGTGCGCGTCACTGAAAAAATGATGATCGAATATTATAGCCACGTCATGCACATCGTCTCGAATGTTGAAGGCGAGATCGACTCCAAACACGACGCGATGGCTGCAATGATGGCGGGCTTTCCCGCCGGCACGGTCTCTGGGGCACCCAAAGTGCGAGCGATGGAGATCATCGACGAACTCGAGCCGGAGCGAAGAAGTTTCTATGGCGGCGCGATCGGATATCTTTCCGCCAACGGCGACATGGATACTTGCATCGCTCTCCGCACCGCTTGCGTGAAAGATGGCGAAGTGATCGTCCAGGCCGGCGGCGGGGTCGTCGCCGACAGCGACCCCGAAGCGGAGTTCCAGGAAAGCAACAACAAAGCCAAGGCCCTCATACGGGCGGCAGAAGAGGCTGTCCGATTTTTCGGTGGGGGCAACGCGTGAGAAAGCTCACATTGGATTTCGAACAGAGTCAGCGTTTCCGCGCTCAAACCATCAGCGACTCGGTGCAATGGGTGTATGGCAATCTCATCGTGGGCGACATGGCCGAGTTCGGTGTGGGCTATGGAACATCGATGTCGGCAATCGCCAATTCGATTCGTTATTGCGAGGCCGATCCTAAATATCCGCGCCTGCATGGTGGCACGACGCGCAAGATTATCCATGGTTTCGATAGTTTCGAAGGCCTGCCCGAATCGCGACTTCTCGGCGACATCGATTCACCCATGGTTTAAAGCGGGGCCTGGGCCAAAGGTGGATGCCCGTCGCCGGGCTTGGAGAAAATCCAATCTCTCGTCTACGAGCATCTGCCGCCCGAGCGGTTCAAGTTCTATCCAGGTTGGTTCGAGCAAACCTTGCCGACGCTAAATCCCCAGATCAAATTCGCACTCGTTCATATTGATTGCGACCTTTACGAGTCGACCCGGACCGTTCTCAACGAACTCTTCGGGCTCAATCGTCTGTCCGACGGTTGCATCATCTTGCTCGACGACTATCTCCTCAATCGCGGCGCGAAGCGGTTTGGCCAGCGCAAAGCCTGGGATGAGTGCCGCAAGCTCTACAGTCCCGACTTGACCGATTGGGGGCCCTACGGCCTCAGTTCATGGCGTTTTATCTATCACGCTCAATAGTGGCGGCCCCAGCGGAAGCACCGATTGACTGCCCCCGTCGGCGGGCCAGCTCACTGATAGGCACCAGGGCCAGCCCTTTGCCTGGCAGCGTCGTGATCCACGTTTCGAGGGCGACCAGCGTCGCGTCGTAGGGGTGTCCAATCGCCACCGCCGCACCGGTTTTGCGGGCATGTTCTTCGACATCAGCGAGTTGTTCGGCGATGGCGTCGACCGTTGCGATGTTGTCGAGAAAGAAATCCCGCGCGACCCGCGGCACGTCTGCGGTTTCCGCCGCTGCCATTGCCGCCGTATCCGGCGCGGTACGCGAATCAAGCCAGATCAACCCCCTCGCCCTGAGCTGCTTCATGACCAGATCCATCCGCCATCGATCCGCCGTCATGCGGCTGCCCATGTGATTGTTCACGCCGACATAGCCGCGCCACGGCGCCAGCATCTCGCCAAGAGCAAGATCGATCTGTTCGGCCGTCATCGCCATGGTGAGGGCGCCCGGCCCCGGATTTTCTCGCGGATCGAGCGGCTCCATCGGAATATGCGCCAAAACTTCATGGCCCGCGGCGCGCGCTTGTTCGCTCCAGTGAGGCAGATTCGCGGCATAGGTTAGAAACGCCATGGTCAGCGGCCCCGGCATGTCGAGCATCCGTTGACTGCGAACCCGATCGAGACCCAGGTCATCGATCACGATCGCGATCGCCGGTAACGCGCGGTCGGCCGTACTTGCGACCATATAAGCGGTTGGCGGCAAATCCGGCTCAGGTGCCGCCACGCGCGACGGCATCGCCGGTACAGCGGCCGGGCGGGCCAACTCTCGGGCCGGCGCCGGCTTCAGCCCTACCATGTCCGGCTGCGCATAGTCGTCGACCGGAATGCTCAGGTACGCTGGCGGTTGCACGCTCGGTCGCGGCGGCGGTGCCGTAGCAGTTTGCGCGGTGGGCATTTGCGTCGCCATCAACGGCGGAGACAGGGTGCGATCACGATCGAACCAGGCCCCGAGCAGCGCTCCAAACAAGACAAGGGCAATCGCTGCGGCAGCCGCAAGAACCGGATGCACGCCGAACACACCTGGGGTGCGTGGCCGAGCGGGAGGAGTTTTTTTCATGGTCCAGTATGCCTAGGGCTGATGCCACAGCGGCTCGCGGCAAACAACCCAAAAGCCTTGCATGCCAAACAGTTGTTGGGTGGTTGACGCCCCGGCATGGCACCGCCATGGTGCGGCTGGAAGGCACACCATGTTCTTGCTGATCGATAATTACGACAGCTTCACCTACAACCTCTGGCACTACCTTGGCGAACTTGGCGCCGAGGTGGCGGTGCATCGTAATGACAAAATTTCCATCGATGAGGCACTTGCCCTCAAGCCACGTGGAATCATTCTATCCCCCGGACCGTGCGATCCCGACAAGGCTGGCATCTGTCTCGGGTTGATCGGCGCCGCCGCCGGCAAGGTCCCCATCCTCGGCGTGTGCCTCGGGCATCAGGCGATTGGACAAGCGTTTCAGGGCCGCGTCATTCGCGCTCCCGTGCCGATGCACGGCAAGCTGTCGGACATAAACCACACGGGTCACCGGATGTTTTCCGGGATCCCAAAGCGGTTCCGCGCGACCCGCTATCACTCGTTGATCGTCGAGCGCGCCACCCTGCCCGCGCAGCTTGAAGTGACGGCGGCGACCGACGATGGCTTGATCATGGCCGTCGCCCATAAGACCGATGCGATTTTTGGCGTGCAATTTCATCCCGAGAGCATCGAGTCCCAATTTGGCCACCAGATTCTTCGGAATTTTCTTCTGACAGCGGGTTTCACTGCCGGCCCGGTTCCGCGATCGGCCGCCGCATGAGCGATCTCAAGCCGATAATCTCGCGCCTCGCCGATGGTCATGTTCTGTCGGAGGCCGAGGCCGAACAGGCATTCGAAGCGATTATGTCCGGCGCAGTGTCACCGGCGCAAATCGCCGCGTTCTTGATGGCTCTTCGCGTGCGCGGCGAAGCCGTGAGCGAGCTGACCGGGGCGGCGCGAATCATGCGCGCCAAAGCACTCAAAGTGACGACTCCCGACACGGCGATCGATACGGTCGGCACCGGTGGCGATACCTCGGGCAGCTACAACATCTCGACCGCGGTCGCATTTGTGGTCGCCGGCTGCGGCGTTCCCGTGGCCAAGCACGGCAATCGCGCCGTGTCTTCAAAAAGCGGCGCCGCCGACGTCCTCGCCGCTCTCGGCGTCAACCTCGATGCGCCGGTCGAGGCGATCGAACGCGCTATTCGCGAGGCAGGCGTGGGATTCTTGTTTGCTCAAAAACATCACAGCGCAATGAAGCATGTGGCTCCGGTGCGTGCTGAGCTGGGCGTCCGTACGATATTCAATCTCGTCGGCCCGCTCTCCAATCCCGCCAGCGCGAAACGGCAGCTGCTGGGCGTCTTCGCCCGCAAATGGCTTGTGCCCATGGCCGAGACATTGGCGCGCCTGGGATCGACCCGAGCCTGGGTTGTCCACGGCTCCGACGGGCTGGATGAAATTACCACAACCGGCGCTACGTTCGTGGCCGAACTGTCGGGCGGGGCGGTTCGATCGTTTGAGGTCACGCCTGAACAGGCCGGCCTTGCGCGCACCGACCCCAATTCACTGAAGGGTGGCGATGCCCACCATAACGCAAAGGCCTTGCGCGGCGTGCTCGCCGGCGAGCCCGGGCCCTACCGCGACATCGTGCTCCTCAATTCAGCAGCGGCGCTGATAATTTCCGAACGCGCTACGGATCTGAAATACGGTGTGGCGCTGGCCGCCAAGTCGATCGCCGAAGGACGCTCGGCCGAAGCGCTCAGAAAGCTTGTTGCCATTTCGAACGGCACGCCATGAGCGATGCCCTCGCCTCCATCTGCGCTCAACGCCGCGTCAGTCTTGAACGCATCAAAGAAAACATGAAGCTCGCCGATGTCGAGCGCGCGGCGAAAAATGCGCCGCCGATTCGGCCCTTCGCCAAGGCGTTGAGCGAAACCGTCGCACGCGGCGATTATGCGCTCATTGCCGAGATCAAGAAGGCGTCCCCGTCAGCGGGATTGATCCGCCCCGATTTCGAGCCAGCCAACCTCGCCAAGGCTTATGAGCGCGGTGGCGCGACGTGTCTGTCGGTCTTGACCGAGGAGGACAATTTCCAAGGTCGCGACGCGTTTATCGTGCAAGCCAGGGCCGTTACTCATCACATGCCGGTACTGCGCAAAGATTTCATGATCGATCCTTTTCAGGTGATCGAGTCTCGTGCGCTCATGGCCGACTGCATCTTGCTCATCCTGGCCGTTCTGGACGATGCTCTCGCTGCCGAGATGGAGCGTATTGCCTTTCAGTGGGGCATGGACGTGTTGATCGAGGTGCATGATGAAGCCGAGCTTGAACGCGCCCTCAAACTCAAGTCGCCTCTGATCGGCATCAACAATCGCAATCTCAAGACCCTCAAGACCGATATCGCGACGACCGAAAGGCTCGCGAAACGCGTACCCAAGGATCGTGTGATCGTGGCTGAGAGTGGCTTGAAGACGGCGGCCGATCTTGCCCGCATGGCGCGCGCCGGCGCGACGCGATTCCTGGTTGGCGAATCATTGATGCGCGAAGCAGATGTCGAGTCAGCCACCCGCGCCCTTCTGGCAAAGACGCCCGCTCATGCCTAAGCGCGCGCGCCGCCTCACGCACTTCGACGCCGCGGGCAATGCGGTGATGGTCGATGTCTCGGCGAAGCCCGCGACCGCGCGCGAAGCTGTCGCGACCGGTTCCGTATTGATGAAACCCGCCACGCTGAAGCTGATCAAAGCGGGCCGCGTGAAGAAGGGCGACGTTCTGGCCGTGGCGCAGCTCGCGGGAATTGCGGCGGCAAAACGCACGTCCGACCTCATCCCCTTGTGCCATCCCCTCGCCTTGTCATCGATCAAAGTCGCTCTGAGTTGCGACGCCAAGACGTCAACCGTGCATATTACCGCCACCTGCAAGGTGACGGGCGCGACCGGGGTCGAGATGGAAGCTCTCACGGCCGTCGCCGCGGCGGGTCTCACGGTCTACGACATGTGCAAAGCGGTCGATCGCAGCATGAAGATCACCGCCATCCGTCTGCTCAAGAAGTCTGGCGGAAAGTCCGGGA
>VGEM01000124.1 GCA_016869315.1 Alphaproteobacteria bacterium
ATCCGAGAATGATCAGACCGACGACGCAGAATACGACGAGACCCATCGGCGCAACGTCGCGCGCCACGACTTTGAGCCGATCACGCCAGGGCGGCAGCACGACATCGTAGACCGGCGCCGCCGCGGGATCGCGGCTGATGTCCCACCATACGGACGCGGTATAGAGCAACGCGAGGAGCAAGCCTGGCAGAATCCCGGCGACCAACAGAGCGCCGATGTCGACCCGCGCCAAAGATCCCAACAACACGGCCAGCGCCGACGGCGGAATAATGATGGCGAGCCCACCCACACCCATGATCGGGCCCATGATCAGGCGCGGATGATAGCCGCGCCGGCGCATCTCGGGGCCCAGCAGCGATCCGAGCATCGCGGCATTGGCGAGACTCGATCCCGATAGCGCTGCGAAGGCCGTACCGCCCGCAAGCGTCAGGTAGCAGAGACGGCCCGGCAACCGGCCAAACAGGAGATCGAGCGCATCGAACACCCGATTGGCGAGGCCGGTGTGAAACAACAGCGCGCCCATCAAGATGAACATCGGAATCGCGACCAGAATGAAGCTGGTGATCAAGTTGGTCGAGTTATCGATGAGCTGCAGCACGCCCTTGAAACCGCCCATGATCAGCGCGGCGCCAATGAGATTCGCCCCGAGAAACGAGAAAGCGACCGGAATGCCAAGCACCATCAGCGCCAAGACCAACGCAAAAACCAATGCGCCGACAGCCGCGGGATCTGCGAACAGCGCCGGCATCAAATTTTCTCCGGCGAGGAAACGGTCACGTCGTCGCCGAGCAGGACAAAACGAACGAACTCGGTTCCGGTGAAGAACATGCCGACGACGAGTGGCAAAAACAGCAACCAGCGCGGCAGATCGATGGAGCGCGGCTCAACATCGCCAAGAACGAGCGACTCAATCATCAGCACGCCCGACAATCCGGCGATGGCGAAAGAGATCGCGGCACAGGCCAGCGCCACGGCAGCCGCGGCACGCTTTCGAGACTCGAGCGACAGCCGGTCAAGAACGATCAAGACCGTGACATGGCCCTTTTGGCGGGTCAGCCAGGGTGCTGCCGCCATGGTGAAATAGAGGAGCGCGTATTCGGTCAACGCGACCGTCGCCGCCGGCGGCTCGAAACCAAGATTTCGCAGGGCGACATCAACCACGATCAGCGCCACCATGGCGGCGACGATCGCCCCAGCCAAAGCGGCGAGGCCGTTGATGAGCGTGTCGTAGACTTTTCCAATCCCCGCCATGACCGCGCCTCCGCTTGTCTCGGCCGGTCAAAGAGGCCACAGTGCCGCGATGCGGACAAGTGTCCGCGCCGAGGTCTTCGCCATGATGTGGGTGCGCTCGTTCCTGTTTGGATTACTGGTGTTCGCCATGTTAGCCGTCATGAATATCAAAGTTCGCTCGCCCTGGGATGTGGCGGGGTATGTGCTGGGGTTGACGGTTTTTTGGCTGCTGATCGAAACGATCCTCTTCGGCAGGAAAAAAGCACCCCCAAAGCGGCCCCCGGGCGCATAGGCTATTTCTGGGCCGCTCCAGCCGGATCAAAGAGCGGCCGCAATCGCGCCGCCGATTCAGGCACGGATTTCTCCATCCGCGCCCAGACGGCCTCAGTGGCGAGCGCGCGATAGCGCGCACCGGCGTCAGGCGACAATGGGAGTCCGTGCAAGCCCTCAGCCGCCAAAATTTCCGCTTCTTCGGAGGCACGAGCCGAGAAACGTGCCCGAGAATCGATTTCGTAGCGTGCCGTCTGCTCCTCGAGAATGCGCTTCACTTCGGGGCTGAGTGAATTCCAGCGATCGAGATTGATCTGCGCCGTCATCGCGTACTGCAGCACGCCGGGATCGATCCGCCATTTGACGAACTTCTGGAATCCTTCGCTGGCCATCGACGTCCCGGTCCATGCCAGCGCGTCGACCGTACCGCGTTCGAGCGCCGTATAGACGTCACCCGAGGGAATATCGATCATGATGGCGCCGACCGCTTCGAGAAATGCGCGGTAGGTCGGTGTACCACGAATGCGAAGGCCGCCAACATCTGGCAGTCCGTCTGTCTTCAACGCCGGTAGATCGCGCATGAAGATATGAAGATGCGGCCCAGTCTGGTGCCACCCAAGAAAGTGCGCGTTGAGTTTCGCGTTCCAGATTTCCTCGATCGCCCGATAGTGCCCGGCGGCACGCGCCTCCATCGGTGTGATCGATGCGCCTAGGAAGGCATCGCTCTCGGGGGCAAGGCCGATGGTATACGTCGCCGCACCGAAATAGACGTCGACGACGCCGCGCTTCAGTGCATAGGCCAGCTGCCGTTGCGGAATGACTTCTGGCCCGCCCAGAAACTTCATCCGGACGTGTCCCTTGCCTGCCTTGTTGACCTCGTCGATCAGCAACAGCGCATCGGCCGCGAACTCGATGTTCTTGGCCCACGATGTGACGACCGTCAGCTCGGTCTCGGCGCGAGCCGCCGTGACCATCCCAAGGCCGAACAAGAATGCGAAAAAGCGGGTCATTGCGCGATTATGATGGCGCCAACACCAAGCGTCAAAGATATGGCGAAGGGTTCATGCAGGCGGATAGGATGGGGTTATTCCGGGGAGCACTCCATGACCGATAAATACAAAGAGGCAACGTTCGGCGCCCTTGGCGTCGGGTTCGGCGAGCGGCCGGCGGTCGTCGTCGTCGACTTTCAAAAGGGCTTCACCGACCCAAGATTCGAGTTGGGCAAGAGCCCCTATGTCCACGCCGCCGTGGAAAAAACCTCGGCACTGCTCAAGGTCGCCCGCGGCAAAAACGTACCGGTCGCGAGCTGCCGGGTCGGATGGCATTCGGAGAAGGACATTGGCTATTGGAAGATCGGCTGCCTGCACCAAGGCTGGTGCTATGGCGACCCAACGACGGAAATGGACGAGCGCATCTACGATCCCAAGTACGATTTCAATTTCTGGAAAAACGCGCCGAGTATTTTCTTCGGCACGCCATTGATGAGCTTCCTGACCAAGCAGTGCGTCGATACCGTCATCGTCACCGGCTGCAATACGTCAGGCTGCGTCAGAGCGTCGATCGTCGATGCGTTCTCTTACGGATTTCGCGTCATCGTGCCCGAGGACTGCTGCGGCGACGTCGATATCGGTCCACACCAATCGAACTTGACCGACTGCGGCCGCCGGTATTGCGACGTGATGGGCTCGGCCGACGTCATTGCCTATTTCAACCGTCTCGGCCGAACCGGGCACGCCGCGGCCGCCGAATAAGTGGAGACACGTCATGACTGAGATTCTTTGGACGCCGGATGCATTGACCAAGCGCCGTTTTTTGATCGGCGCCGGTTCGACCGCGATTGGCCTCGCCGCCGCGCGATTTGCTCAAGCCGCCGACGACAAGAACAGCTGGGACTTGATCGTGGTCGGCGCGGGCACGGCGGGAATTCCGGCGGCGGTGTTCGCCGCGCACCGCGGCGTCCGCGTGCTCCTGATCGAGGCATCGGCCCAGCTCGGCGGCACGCTTCATCTGTCGACCGGACAGATGAGCGCGGCTGGGACCAAAGTCCAAAAATCCAAGGGTATCGTCGACACCCCGGCCGAACACCTGGAAGATGTCTGGCGGATCAGCAAGGGCACGGTCAACCGGGACCTCGTCAAGCTCGCGGTCGATAACGCCGCCGAGGCTTATGACTGGTTGATGGATTCCGGCTTCGACATGATCGCGTCGCACCCGGTCAAGGGCCGCGCCCATGAACCCTACTCCAAGGATCGGTACTATTGGGGCACCGAGAACGGCGTTTCGATCGTCAAAGTCTTGGAGCAACAGTTGAAACCCGAGATTGCCGCGGGCCGTGTGACATGGCTTGCCAGGCATCAGGCAAAGCAGCTTGTCTCGGGCGTCGGCGGCGCCATCACCGGCGTCATCACCGAAGGCGAGGACGGCAAGAGCGCGGCTCACAGGGGCAAGTTCGTGCTGCTCGCCACCGGCGGCTTTAATTCCAACGTCAAGATGTACGAAGACCTCCAGGGCGTGAAGCACTATGCCCGCATGTCCTACCCCTATGCCCAAGGCCAGGGGCACGACATGGCGATGGCGGTGGGCGCTTATGTCCGCGGCAAGGAGAACTACCTCAGCAACTTCGGCGGCATCATGGAGACCGATGAGCCGCAATCGCACTCGTTTGCGCGTTTCAATACCTACCCCGAGCGGCGTCAACCCTGGGAAATTTATGTCAACGTTCGGGGCGAGCGGTTCGTGCGGGAAGACGTGCCGAGCGTCGATCACCGCGAACATGCGCTCCTAAAACAGCCCGACCTTCGTTATTGGGTTGTCTTCGACCACGACATCTTCAAGCAGTCGCCGGTGCCGATCGAGGGCTGGGATCGCGAGCAATTTGAAGCCGCGTTCAAAGACAAGGCAATGTTCTTCATGGCGGACTCGCTCGAAGAGCTGGCCAAGAAGACCGGGGTCAATGCCGCGGGTTTGGCGGCGAGCGTGGCCGCGTACAACAAGGGGCGCGAGGCTAAAAAAGATGCGTTCGGCCGCAAACATATGCCGCTCGCCATCGCCAAGGCGCCATTCTATGCCATCCGGCAACAGGGCTACTCCATCACCTCGACGGTCGGTATCGCCGTGAACAATGACCTGCAGGTGATTCGTAAAGATGGCTCCGCCATCAAGGGCCTCTACGCCGCAGGTGAAATCATCGGCACCTCCCAGTTGATGGGCAGCGCGTTTTGCGGCGGCATGAACGTGATGCCGGCCATCGCCTTCGGAAAGATGCTGGGCCAGCGGATGATTCCGCTGACCTCGGCTTGAGGGAGCACGCCCGTGCCAACATCCAAATCCAAAAATTATGACTTGATCATCGTCGGCGGGGGCACCGCCGGCATGACGGCGGCGACGTTTGCCGCCAAGCGAAACGCCAATGTGCTGATTCTGGACGCCGCGGATCGGATTGGCGGCACGCTATGGCTCTCGACCGGGCAGATCAGCGCCGCCGGGACCAAACTTCAGAAGAAGCTCGGCATCAACGACACCCCCGAAGCGCATCTTGAGGACATCATGCGCATCAGCCGCGGCACCGCCGATCGGACCATCGCCAAACTCGCGGTCGACAACGCCGCCGCCGCCTTTGACTGGCTCTGCGACAGCGGCCTGGTACCGGTCGAAGGCCAACCGGTGAAAGGATCGGGTCACGAATATTACAACGAAGCCCGCTACTACTGGGGCGCCGATGGCGGTGTTTCGATCTACCGGGTCCTCGAAAAAGTCTTGATGACCGATATCGCCAGAGGATTGGTGTCGGTTAGCCTCAATACACGCGTGCGGTCTTTGGTTCAGAACAAGAGCGGTCGCATTACAGGTGTGGTGGCGAAGGATGCCTCCGGCAAGACGGTGAAATACGCCGGCAAGACCGTGCTGTTGACCACGGGCGGCTACGCCGCCGATGGCGCCATGTTCAAGAAACTCAACGGCCGCACCCAGCACGCGCGCATGTCGTATCACACCTGTCGTGGCGATGGTTTGACCATGGCCATCAAGGCCGGCGCGGCGCTGCAGGGGCACGACAAATATCTTGCCGGGCTCGGCGCGGCGCTGGTTGACGACCGCAGCCCGTCGATCGCCCTCGGACGCTTCAACCACTGGCCGGAAAGACGCCAGCCATGGGAAATTTACGTCAACGCCAAGGGTGAGCGCTGGATCAACGAGGACAATCCGAGCGTCGACGCCCGCGAGCATGCTTTGCTCAAGCAACCGGAGTTGAGATTCTGGATCGTCCTCGACGATGCAATCCTGCGGCAAGCTTCAGTTCCGATCGACGGTTGGGATCGCGATCGTTATCAGCGCGCTTTCGGAACCGAGAGTTTGTTCTACAAAGCCGACACATTGGAAAACCTTGCGAAGCAGGCCGGGATCGACGCGGCGAAATTGAAAGCGACGGTCGCGGCCTATAATGCCGCCCAAGCGTCGGGCAACGATCCGCTCGGTCGCAAGCACATGCCGATGCCGATCGCCAAGGCGCCGTTCTACGCCATTCGCCATCAGGGTATGTCGATCTCCTCGACTGTCGGCTTGGCGATCAACGACAAGCTGCAGGTTCTGCGTAAGAACAAGAAGCCGATCCCCGGCCTCTATGCCGCGGGCGAGATTATCGGTGCGAGTTTGCTGATGGGCCAGTCGTTCTGCGGCGGTATGCTGGTCATGCCCGCCATCACCTTCGGCAAGATGCTGGGCGAACGCGTCCACAAATTATGAGTCGCTAAAAGGATCTCACACATGGCGATTGCTTCGAGCTGGCCCGCCGTTCCGGCGATGAAGGGCCACAAGAGCTATGCCGGCACACCCCTGGGCCAAGTCCACGTTCGTGACCTGGGCCAAGGCCCGGCTGTGCTGTTATTGCACCAGACTCCCTGGTTCTCGGTCCAATACGCGCTCATTCAACCGCTGTTGGCCGAGGCCGGCATCCGCGCCATTACAATCGACACGCCGGGCTACGGCCTGTCGGATCTTCCGTCGAACCCGCCCAAGATCGAGAACTATGCCGACAACATCACTGCGGTCCTCGATCACCTCGGGCTCGCATCGGTCGTGATATGCGGGCATCACACCGGCGCATTGATCGCGGCTGCGTTCGCGCATCGCCATGCTGCGCGCACCAAAGGCGCGATCCTGCACGGCATACCGCTCTACACGGCGGACGAACGCACGACCCGCCTCGCCGCACCCCATTGGTCGCAAGAGCCGAAGCGCGACGGCAGCCATCTATCGGAACGGTTCGCCATGATCCGCGATCGGATCGCGGCGCCCGGCGCGACACTCGAAGGCATTCACTGGTCGGTGATGTCGTTCTTCATCGCTGGGCCGCTGGAATGGTACGGCCATCACGCCGCCTTCACCTACGATGCCGCGCCGGCGATCAGGGAGATGAAGCCCAAGACACTGCTGATCTCAAATGTCGAAGACATGCTGCATCCTATGACGCCGCGCGTCACCGCGACGCGACCGGACTTTGAGTACAAGGAGATGCCGGGCAACGCCCACGCCTTGACCGATCAACCCGAAGCCTGGGTATCGGTCGCGGCCCCATTCATTCGGCGGGTGTCGGCGTAACGGAAGGCGTGATTTTCTGCGCCACGCTGAGCGCGAGCAGAATTGCGGCAGGGATGGCGAGTAGCGCACTCAGCACGTATGGCGCAGGCGGACCAAACCCGGCGTAGATGAAACCGGCAATGCCCGGACCAATGATCCGCCCGAGACTGCCCATGGATTGATAGACGCCGAGCACGGCGCCGCGTTCGTGCGCGGCCGCTTCTTTTGACACTAAACTCGACATCGAGGGGTTGAAGAGCGCGTTGCCGAGCGCCAGCACGCTCATCGCCGCATACATCGCGCCGGTCGTCGTCACGGTCGCAAGCCACGCAAAGCCGAGCCCATAGGTCACGACCGTGACCGCCGCGAGCGCCCGCTCACCGTAGCGCTTCGACAATGGCCCCATTGCTCCGCCTTGGACCGCCGCCGACAGCACGCCGATGACAGCAAAAAGCGTTCCAATGTCGCGCGGACCCTGATGCAGGACGTCGTTGGCCCACATCGAAAACGTCGCCTCGAGCAACGACCAGATGACCATGGCGATCAGGCCAAGGCCCGACAGCGCCATCAGCACGCGCCGCTGGGCGACAACGTGAAACTGCTGAGCCACCGAAACTTTTGGCTGTGCTGCGGCCTTGGCGCGAAGCTCGGGACTCAGGGATTCCGGAAGTTTGGTGATAACGCCCACCATGGCGATCACGGTGAGCGCCGCGGCCACCAGTGCCGGCGTGGCGAAGTCGGCCGTCGCCATGTCGTTGCCGGCAAGCAGCCCGCCGAGCGCGGGCCCGAACACGAAGCCCATGCCGAACGACGCCCCCAGCATACCCATGCTCTTCGCGCGGGTCTCGGGTGTCGAGATATCGGTCACATAGGCGAATGCCGTCGCCAGATTTCCCGCGACGGCCCCACCAACAATGCGAGAAGCCACAAGCATGGTCATGTTGTCGGCAACAGCCAGCATCACATACGACACCGCCGACAACGCGAGCGACCAGATCAGAATTGGCCGGCGGCCATGCCGGTCAGAAAGTTTGCCGATCAAAGGCGAAGTCAGGAACTGCATCAGCGAGTAGAGGCCGATGACGATGCTCACCACTTCGGGCCCCGCCCCGAGCCTGAGCGCATACAGCGGCAGGATCGGGATAATGATCCCGAAGCCAAGCAAGTTGATGAAGACGATCAAGAAGAGAGTGGCCATCGGGGCCATGCATCACCTTCGGAATTCCGTATCCCAAAGTGTTTTAGGGCAAAGATAAGCCGCCGATCCCTGCGCCGCAAGACAAACATACAATATTGTATGAAAACGGAACGTGGTGTATCAAATGGCCATGGAATCTGTCCAGGCATCCGCCGGGGCCCAATCGGGCACCCACCATGACGCCGATCGCCCGCGCAGCCCCCGAATCGCGGCCCGGCGTGCGCGCATGCGCGAACAAGTTCTGAAGGTTGCGGCCAAGATGTTTCTCGACAAAGGCATCGAGAATGTCAGCGTCGAGGAGATTCTTCTCGCGGCCGACCTGGCGCGGAGCACCTTTTATAGTTTTTTCGAGAGCAAGCGCGACCTGGTCGTCCAAATCCTCCGCCCGGTCTTCGAAGACGGCGCCATCTTCTTGCGCAGCCTCGCCGGCCGTCCGCCTGTCGAGATCATGTACGGCGTCATCGACATGTTTCCGATGCAATGGGAGAAAGTCGGCGACGCGCTGTTGCTCCGCGTGCCTAACGCCGAATTCGAGCTGATCGCCGAAGCGCACAATGCCTATGTGACGGCCCTCAACCGCTGCCTGGTGAGCGTCGAGGCGACCGGGATCCTGCGCAACAAATCGGCCGCCCACACTCAGCGGCTGATCGCCCGCAGCGCCGTCGACGTGGTCCGCGTTTATCGTCACGACCCTAATTTCAAGCAACTCTATCGCTCGACGATGGAAGGCATGCTGCTGGTCGACCACGCCCACCGCACGGCGGCCTGATCCTCTACTCTTGCCCGCGCGGGGAAACGCGCGCTACATCGCGGGACAACTTTCATCGTTCGAGGATCGTCATGCCCGTCGCCCGCATTAATCATCACAATATGTATTACGAGGTGCACGGCACCACCGGCACGCCGGTGCTGCTGATGGGCGGATGGGGCACGTTCTGCCATGGCTCGGAGCATCACTTGCCGCGCGGGCTGACCGACAAACACCGCGTCGTCATTATTGACTACCGCGGCCTCTGCGACTCCGACGATCAATTGGACGTGCCGTCGTCCATCAATATGTACGCCGACGACGCCATCGAACTCCTGGCCCATCTCGGCATGACCAAGGTCCACCTGATCGGCCTGGTCGGCATGGGGGCCTGCATCAGCCAAGTGATGGCGATCAAGCGACCCGATCTGGTCAAGTCGATGATGAACATGGGGGCGTGGTGCGACGCAAACGACGCGCTCTTCCGCGAACAGATGGAATTGTTCC
>VGEM01000125.1 GCA_016869315.1 Alphaproteobacteria bacterium
TGGCTGTCGCGGTCGGTGGTTCCACGCACAAGCAACCCGGCGCCGTGCAGCGTCGATAGACCCAAGGGCCATTTCACCGCCTGCCCCAACTCCGCGAGTCGCGGTGCGGCGATTTCGCCAACCCAGGCGTCGTCTTCGACACCGTCACCCAACCCGCGGACCAGCAGCGTCGGCCGGAAAGTGCCGTCGGCGCGATTGCGGCGCAAATAACCGGCGCGGGCCAGCGTCTCGATTAAACGGTATGTGGTCCCGCGCGACAACCGCGTCCGCTTTGAGACCTGATTGGGCGTCGCACCGTTCAAGGCATTCAGCACCCGTAGAACCTCCAATCCTCGAACAAGCGCCCGCACGCCCGCAGTTTGTGTGTCCCGCGCCATGAGATCGTCCTCGCGCCATCTGATCCGGTTCGCCGGACCAGTGTAAGCGCGACCAATCGGTTAGCCCACACCGTGGGCTGACAATTTTCGCGCCGCGAGGAATGAAATATCCGATCTAGGATAGGCGAACACGGAGGCCTCCATGAATGATGCGCGACGACCGTCACCGCCTGTTACCTTGGCGACCCTGATTGCACGAGCCCGCGAGATAGGGCCGGCGCTGAAGGCGCGTGCGGCCGAGACCGATCGCCTGCGTCGCCTGCCAGACGCGATCATGGCCGATCTTCATCGCACCGACCTCCTGAAAATCCTCCAGCCGGCGCAATTCGGCGGGCTCGACCTGGCCTGGAGCGACCACATTCGGGTGGGCGGCGAATTGGCGCGATTCTGCGGCGCGACCGCGTGGATTCAGTGCGTCGTCGGCGTCCACGCCTGGATGGCCGCGCGGCTTCCGCTCGCGGCTCAGGAGGAAATTTGGGGCTCGTCGCCCGATATCCTGATCGCCACGGCGGTCGCAGGCGGACTCGAGTCCAGGATCGAGGAGTCAGCCGATGGCTATGTTCTCACGGGGCGCTGGAAATTTGCCAGCGGAATCGACCACGCCGAGTGGGTGATCGTAGGCGCAATGCCGGACGATCCGATTGCCAAGAAGGAACACAATTGGTTGGAACTGGCGCTGCCGAAGAAAGATGTCAGCATCGTCGATACGTGGCGCACCACCAGCTTGATCGGCACAGGGTCCAACGACATTGAGGTCCGCCGCGTGTTCGTGCCGCGCCATCGCACCGTGTGGCGAAAGGAGATGCGCGCCGGCGCCACGCCCGGCAGCGCGGAACATGCCAACGATATCCACCACGTGCAGTTCACGCCTTACTTCGGATCGGTACCGCTCGGCCCGATCTTGGGTGCCGCGCGCGGCGCGATCGAGAGCTACGCCGGGCAGACCCGAAGCCGTGTCGGCCATATGCGCGGCGACAGCATTGCCCGGCAAGTGCCGGTGCAAACGCGGTTGGCGGAGTCCGCCGCTGAAGTCCGCGCCGCCAGTGCGGTGTTTGACCGGATCCTCGCCACTCTCGATCAAGCGGCACGCGCGCGCCGGGTGGTGACCAAGACTGAATGGGTCAAGATGCGCGCCGATGGAGCGTTCATCGGCAAGCTTTGCATGAGTGCCGCCGACCGATTGATCAAGCAAATGGGCGCCGGCGGCCTGACAGACGCCAATCCGACCCGCCGTTATGTCGCCGATTTAATGGGCATGACCGCGCACATCAGCCAGCAGTGGGACCTCAACGGCGCGCCCTTCGGAGCTTGGGCGCTTGGCGTGCCGACCGACAACCAGGAGATCAACGCTGCCCCGGACGGCGGCGATGACTTATTCTAGACGCGCGATGGAGGTTGTCTTGAACCCAGCGATCTTGGCAATTGTTGTGGCGGCAGGAACCGGGGCGCTTGCACAAGTTGCAGGTCCCTCCATGGTTGATATCCCTTCCGGCACGTTTGCTTTGGGCAGCGCCGATGGCGAACCGGACGAGCGCCCGCCGCGCACCATCACTGTGAATGCGTTTCAAATCGCAGCACGGGAAGTCACGGTCGGTGAATTTCGTCGCTTCGTCGACGCGACCGGACACACGCCGGCGCCGGGCTGCAACCGCTACATCGACGGAAAACTGACCGCTGTGTCCGATCTCAGCTGGCGAAATCCGGGCTTTCCTCAGGGCGATTCTTTTCCCGTGGCCTGTGTCGGGTGGAACGACGCGCAGGCCTACATCGCTTGGCTGAACACGACGACCGGCAAGCGTTTTCGTCTGCCGACGGAGGCCGAGTGGGAATACGCGGCCAAGGCCGGCAATTCGTCTTCTGACCGCCCGTGGACCGATGCGGTCAATGCCTGCGCGGCGGCCAATGTCATGGATCGAACCGCCGCCGCGGCAAGCGACTCGAAAATGATCTTCGGAGATCCGACCAAGTATCTCAGTACCGACGAGCAGGTTTTTCCCTGCAGCGACGGGTATCTCTACGCGGCGCCGGTCGGTTCTTTCGCTGCCAACGCCTGGGGTGTGTACGACATCATTGGCAACGTCTGGGAATTCGTGCAGGACTGCGGCGCAACGTCATACGGCGAACGGCCGGCCGATGCCGGCGCGGTCGAAACAAGAGACTGCGAAAGGCGCGGCATTCGCGGCTCGGGGTGGAACATCGGTCCCAAGTTTGCGCGCATCGCCAACCGCAGCACGATGGCGCCTGACGGGCGGAACTGGGGCATCGGCTTTCGCTTGGCTCATGATGCGCCCTAAGCCGCCTCAACTTCGCCGCCGGGCGCTTCTGACGTCGCTGTTGACGGCGCTGCTGACTGCGCCGGCGGTGGCGAAGGAATCGGAGCTTTCATTCGTCATATCACAGTTGCCGCCGGGCCGCGCGAACCCGCTGACGTCCGGCGGATTTCCTCCGCTTCTGATTTGGGGCTCGATGTTCGACGCACTCACCGAAATCGGCGAGAACGGAACTCTCCAGCCGTCTCTCGCCACCGCGTGGCGCGCCGAGAGCCTTCAGCGGTGGATCATCACCCTCCGCGAAGGCGTGGTTTTTTCGAATGGTGAGCCTTTCAACGCCGAGGCCGCCAAGGGCACGCTGGACTTTCTCATGAGCGATGCCGGCCGTCCCCTCTCGGCGTTTCGCGAAGTGCAAAGCATCAGCACCGTATCGGTGCGCGACGCGTACACGCTGGATATCGCGACATCGACTCCCGATAGCATGCTTCCGGCCAAGCTGGCCGGCGTTTGGATGCTGCCGCCCCAGTATTTGTCAGAAGTCGGCGCGGAGACGTTTGCCCGCAAACCTCACGGTACCGGACCGTTCCGAGCCGCGCGGATCGGCATCGAAGTGTTCGAATTGGAACGCGCGCCACAGGCGTGGCAACCAGCCCGTCTCGACCGGTTGGTCGTACGCGCGTTGCCCGATCCAACCTCGCGCGTGCAGGCCTTGATTTCCGGCGCGGCCGACGTGGCGTTCGATGTCGGCGTCGAAGACATCGAAGCCGTCGAAGAATCGGGCGCACGCGTCGACTATCGCCGGCGTGCTTCGGTCGAGGTGTGGCAGTTCATCACCGAGCGTCCCTCGCCGCTGCAAGACGCGCGCGTCCGGCTTGCACTGAATATGGCCGTTGACCGCGACAGCATCGTCAAGACACTGCTGCGCGGCCGGACACGGGTTGCGACGCAGGTCGCGGCCCCGGGTGCCTTTGCTTTCGATCCCGATCTTCCCGCCATTCCCTACGATCCTGCGCGCGCCCGGCAATTGCTGGCCGAAGCGGGATTTCCGAACGGGCTCGATCTGGCGTTTCAGGTATTCGTCGAGGGGCCGGCGGACAGCGCGATCTATCTGAAAGTTGTCGAAGACCTGGCCAAAGCCGGCGTCCGAATCAAATTGATCCGCGCCACCCGTCAACAGAATTTGGACGGCGTCTACAACGGCAAGTGGCTCGGCAGCGCCTTCAACATGAATTGGGGGTCGCTGCCGTCGCTCGATCCGCTTGCGGCGATGCGCTATCACTCCTGCTTCTGGTCGGTGCCGTGGATTTGCCGCCGCGACCTCGCAGATCTGATGGTCGCTGCCGACGCTGAGTTCGATCTCGACAAACGCCGGACCATCGTCCGCGACATCATTCACCGGTTGCACGCCGATCCGCCGGGTATTCTGCTTTATGACAACGTTCATCCCGACGGGATCGGGCCTCGCGTGGCAGAGTACGAAGCACCATTCGGGTTCATCCGATATCACAAGCTGGAGACGACCGAGTGACCCCGACCGCCCGGCGGGCGACAGTTTCTGCCTCCGCATAGGCCGGATTCGCGCCCGGTCTGGGCGGCCAAGATCGTTCCATCACTGACCTTGGGGTGAATTCCATGAGCATGGAAGTCACGCGCCGCGCACCCATGATGCCGGCCGCCGCACCCATGGCTCTCCCGCGGCGGCCCTGAAGCCGGTTCTTCTGAGTGACGATTAACGCCGGAATTGACCGGCATTGCCGGAGGCAAGACCTGCAAGCCCACCAACGGCCAAAAAGAGCGCGCCGAGATCGAGCATCACCCGGAATCCGGCTTCGCCATCGGGCTTTCCTGCGTAAAGATCGAGCAGGACCGCCACCGTGATCGCAAGACAACTGACATATTTGAGACGAGACATGCGTTTGACCTCACCCAATTCATCCCGCGAGCCTTTGGCAAACGCTGGGTGAAAGAGTTCGGTTGCGGTCATTTCTATGGCTCGTGCGGCTGTGTTGCGCTAACACCACGGTCAGGCGTTAACGATTATCGGGGGGCCGGACATGAAAGTTTACGAAGTCGGCGCGCAGAAGGGTGTTGAGTCGCTGCGGATGGCAGAACGGCCCGATCCCAAACCGGCGGCCGGACAGGCCGTGGTTCGAATCAAGGCGAACTCGCTCAATTACCGTGACGTGATGGTACTGCACGGCTGGTATGGACCGCCCAAGGCCGAGACGTTGATCCCCGTCAGCGATGGCGCCGGCGAAGTGGTTGCCGTCGGTGACGGCGTAACCCGCGTCAAGCCAGGCGACCGCGTCGCCATCTCGTTCTTCTCGCGCTTTGTCGACGGCCCATGGGGCCCGCAGTATTTCGGCAGCGATCTCGGCGGCGGCGCCGACGGCACGTTGTGCGACCTTGGCGCATTCCCCGCGGATGCCCTAGTGAAACTGCCGGACAACTGGAGTTTCGAAGAAGGCTCCTGTCTGCCCTGCGCCGGCGTGACCGCATGGAACTGCATCGTGGAGGCTGGGCGGGCAGTTGCCGGCGATTGGATCCTTGCCCACGGCACCGGCGGCGTGTCGATCTTCGCCATGCAGATCGCCAAAGCGATCGGGTGCAAGGGCGTCATCACATCGTCGAGCGACGCCAAGATCGCCAAGGCCAAGTCGATCGTGGCGGACGCCGGTGTGAACTACAAATCGGCGGCCGATCTCGGCAAGGCGGTGACGGAAGCCACCGGCGGCAAGGGCGCGAACGTCATCGTCGAGACCGCCGGACCCGGCAACCTCGATCGTTCGTTCGCGGCGGCGGCCTTCGGTGGCCGCGTCAGCCTGGTCGGCGGGTTCGAACAGGCCAAGAATCCGATCAACACCATGCCGATGGTGGGCAAAGGTCTCACCTTGCGCGGCGTCGCGGTGGGCAGCCGCAAGATGATGGAAGACCTGTTGGCGGCCCTGGTAAAGAGCAGTCAGAAGCCGATCATCGACAAGGTGTTCGATTATGCCGATGCCGCCGCGGCTTATACCTATATGAAAAGCCAGCAGCACATCGGCAAGATCGTCATCAAACACTGACACCAGGAATTTGGAGAAACCGCCATGAAAGTCTGGGAACTCGGCGAACAAAAGGGCGTTGGCTCACTGCGCATGGCGGATCGGCCCGATCCCAAGCCGGGACCCGGACAAGCCGTGGTGGCGATGAAAGCCGCCTCGCTCAATCGTCGGGACGTCGGCGTAACCCAGGCAACATATGGCGGCGCCAAGCCCGCCACGCGCATCCCACTATCTGATGGCGCGGGCGATGTGATCGCGGTTGGCGACGGCGTGACCAATGTCAAAGTCGGCGACCGTGTCACCGCCACGCACTTTACGCCCTGGCAGGATGGCGCATTCGATCCGGCCTTCTTCGCCTCGGACCTCGGCATCACCGTCGATGGCTGGCTGACCGAGAAAGCGCTGGTGCCGGCCGGCTGCCTGATTCCGATACCAGCGCCGCTCACCTATGCCGACGCCGCGGCCCTGCCGGTCGCCGCCGTGACGGCGTGGGCGGTGATCGTCGAGTTCGGTTGCATCAAGTCGGGAGACACGGTGCTCACTCTCGGCACCGGTGGCGTTTCGAGCTTCGCGCTGCAGATCGCCAAGATGAACGGCGCCCGCGCCGCCATCACCTCGTCGAGTGACGACAAACTGAAGAAGTGCCGCGAGCTCGGCGCCGACATCGCCGTGAATTACAAGTCGCGGCCCGATTGGGACAAAGCCGTTCGCGAACAGAACGGCGGGCGCGGCGTCGATATCGTGGTCGAGACCGCGGGCTTCGCGACCCTCGGACAATCGCTGGCCTCGTGCGCGCCCAACGCCCGCGTCGGCATGATCGGCGCCCTCGCCGGACGGCCCGAGGGACAACCGGCGATGTTTCCATTGGTCGGACAGAATCTCACGCTGAAAGGAATCACCTCCGGTTCGCGGCGGATGTTCGGCGATCTGATGCGAGCGATGGTCGCCACCAATACACGGCCGATCGTCGACAAGACGTTTAGCTTTGCCGATGCGCCGAAGGCCTATCAACATATGGTCGATAGCGAGTTCCTCGGGAAAATCCTGATCACCACATGATCCGAGCGCTCGCCTTTGCGGCGCTGGCGGCGACAGCCTCAGCCGCCGAGCCCGAGATTGCCGACCACTTCCGCCCATTCGCTTTCCTGGCGGGATCGTGCTGGCACGGCCCGTATCCGGATGGCCAGAAGATCGATTCGCATTGCTTCAAATGGTTTCAACGCGGCCGCTGCGTGCGCGACCGCAATGAGTTGATTGGCAGCGATCCGCCCTATGGCGGCGAGGCCACCTATTTTTGGGATCACGCCCGGAACGGACTGGCATATATTTACTGGGCCAATGACGGCGGAATTTCGCAGGGCAGCGCGCGGGTCGAGAACGGCATGCTGGTGTTTCCGGATGAGATCTACAGAGGGCCCGATGGCGAGTTGCGTCTGAAAACCGAAATCAGGCGCACCGGCCCTGATTCATTCGAACGCAAAGTCTGGGTGATCGGACAGGACGGCGCCGAAACTCCGTTTTCGAGCGCGACATACACGCGGCAACCGCTTAACTGGTAACGATTTGGAGGACGGACGATGAAAGCTTGGGAAATCGGCGACCAGCAAGGCATCGGCTCGCTACGCCTTGCGACGCAAAAAGACCCCGAGACCAAACCCGGCCATGCCGTGATCAAGGTGCACGCCAGCGCGCTTAATCATCGCGACCTGATGATCATGCAGAAGAAGTACGGCGCCACCGTGCGCCCGGCCGATCGGGTGCCGCTAAGCGACGGCGCCGGCGAAGTGATCGCCGTCGGCGAAGGCGTCACCAACGTCAAGATCGGCGACCGCGTGGTCGCAAATATGTTCGCCAACTGGATCGATGGTCCCTGGGTGCCGGGGCTGTTTTCGGCCGACTACGGCAACACCATCAGCGGGTGGGGCGCCGAGCGGCTGTCGGCGCCGGCGGCGTCGCTGGCCACGATCCCGGATCATCTGTCGTGGGAAGAAGCCGCGACCATGGCGTCCGCCGGCGTGACCGCCTGGAACAACCTCTATCCGCTCGGCGACATGAAAGCGGGAGATACCGTTCTCGTGCTTGGCACCGGCGGCGTGTCGATCTGGGGCCTGCAACTCGCCAAGGCCGGCGGCGCGCGGGTGATCGTGACGTCATCGTCGGACGAGAAGCTCGCCAAGGCCAAATCCCTCGGCGCCGATATCACGATCAATTACCGGACCACTCCCGAATGGGACAAAGAAGTGCTGAAGGCGACCGACGGCGTCGGCGCCGACATCGTCATCGAGACGGTCGGAACCGGCACCCTCACCCGCTCGCTCAATGCCGCCGCGTTCAACGGGCGCATCGGCATGATCGGCGGATTGGAACAAGGTCAGCCGCAAATCTTCGCCCTGGTCGGTAAGAACCTGCACCTGTTCGGAATCACGGTCGGCAGCGTGCGGATGCTGAAGGACATGCTGGCCAGCATCGCCGTCGTCAAACTGAAACCGGTGGTCGACAAGGTGTTCGCCTTCGCCGACATGCCGGCGGCGTACAAATATCTCGATTCGGCGGAACATATCGGTAAGGTCGTGATCAAACACGGCTAGGGGAGGCCATCATGGCGCGAGCAGTTGCCAAGCGGACCAAAGCCAAGAGCAAGGCAAAATCACGCACGGTCGTTCTTGTCGCGACCCGCAAGGGCGCCTGGATTCTTCACGGCGACGCCACGCGCAAGAGCTGGCGTCTCGATGGGCCGCATTTCCTCGGCCAGATCGTCAACCACCTGGTGCTCGACCCGCGCGACGGAAAGACGCTGTTGGCCGCAACCTCGACCGGACATCTCGGCCCGACCCTGTCGCTCGACCAACCTCGGTAAAACCTGGACCGAGGTCCCTCGCCCGCCGGCCTTCAAGAAAGAAGGCGACGGCGAGAAAACCACCGGCCGCTCGGTCAATCACACGTTCTGGCTGACGCCGGCGCACGCCAACGAACCCAACGTCTGGTACGCGGGAACATCGCCGCAGGGATTGTTCCGCTCGAACGACGGCGGGCTCTCATGGGAGCCGTTCTCGATCATCAACGATGATCCGCAGTTCCGGAAGTGGATGGACACGGTGCAGGACGGCACGCCGGACGGACCGAAGATGCACTCGGTCACCGTCGACCCGCGCGACCCCAAGCACCTCTATGTTGCGATGTCCGGCGGCGGCGTTCACGAGACACGCGACGGCGGCAAAACGTGGAAGCTCCTCATCGACGGTCTCGAGGTGGTCGAAGGCTTCGGCTTCAACAAAGCCGATCCGACGTTCCACGACCCGCATTGCATGCGGATGTGCCCGACCAATCCCGAACGTCTTTATCAGCAGAACCATTGCGGCATCTATCGCATCGATCGGCCGTCGAAGACCTGGGAACGGATCGGACTCAATATGCCGAAGCAAGTGGGCGATATCGGCCTGCGCCTTGCACTGCATCCGCGCGACGACAAGACCGCGTATGTGTTTCCGATGGACGGCTCGGGCGTTTGGCCGCGCACCAGTCTTGCCGGCAAGCCCGCCGCCTATGTGACACGCAATGCCGGCAAGAGCTGGCAACGGCTCGACGCCGGCCTGCCCAAGGGTCAGGCGTGGTGGACGCTGAAACGACAAGCCTTCGCCACCGATCACGCGGAATAGGTCGGTCTCTACGCCGGCAACACGGGCGGCGAAGTGTGGATGATGAAGGACGGCGCCAAGAGTGGCTGGACGTGCCTGGCCTGCCATCTTCCAGAATTATACGCGATCGAAACGGCCGAGGTCGGCTGAGGCGTGCGACATGCCG
>VGEM01000126.1 GCA_016869315.1 Alphaproteobacteria bacterium
TGAGTCGCTAGGATCGAGTCATGGCATTTCTGAAATCGCCCGCACCGCGTCGCAATGTATTGAGAGGCGTTCTCAACGGCCTCGGCGTTTCCGTCGCGCTGCCGTTTCTCGACGCCTTTCTGAACGATACCGGCACCGCGCTCGCCTCGGGCGCGCCGCTGCCTCTGCGTTTCGGAACCTGGTACTGGGGCTGCGGCCACATGCCGGGACAGGCGGTCGCCGATCGCACGACGACCGGCGCCGGTATCGAATTCCTTCACGAGTGCGAACCGCTCAAACCCTTCGCCGACAAGATCAATTTCTTCAGTGGCTTCAACACGCCCTTGGACGGTCTGTCGAACTATGTCCACCATTCGGGTTGGGTCGCCTGCCGCACCGGTATCGCGCCGCCGATGACCGGCGATATCCCGGGGCCGACCTTCGATCTCCTGATCGCCGATCAGATCGGCGACGGCACCCGCTTTCGCCTGCTCAATTTGGTCAGCATGGGCAATCCGCAGATCAGCTACAGCGCCCGCAACACGTTCACACGCAGCGCCGCCGAAGCCTCGCCGCTCGGGCTATATGTCCGCGTGTTTGGGCCCGACTTTGTCGATCCCAATTCCGCGAGCTTCACGCCTGATCCCGCAGTGATGGTGCGAAAGAGCGCGCTGTCGGCCGTGCTCGATGAAAGTAAGAGTCTTTCAAGCCGGGTCGGCGCGGCAGACCGTGCCAGGCTTGATGAGTATTTCACCTCGGTGCGTCAGGTCGAAAATCAGCTCGCCCTGCAACTCGAAAAACCGGCGCCGTCGGCTGCGTGCAGGGTCCCGAAGGGCCTCAACCTCGAGCCGTCCGAACAAGGCACGCCGGCGGCATACCTCGAAGTCGACACCGTGCGCGACACTCATGCGATCATGACCGAGATTCTTGTCATGGCGCTCGCCTGCAACCAGACGCGCGTCTTCAACATGGTCTACAGCGACGCCTTTTCGGGCCTTCACATGGCGGGCGAGACCAACACCCATCACACCTTGACCCACGAAGAAGAAACCGACCCCAAGCTCGGCTATCAACCGAACGCGTACTATTTCAATTGTGAGAACATGAAAGGCGCCGCGGCCTTCGTCGCAGCCTTTGCAAACGTACGCGAGGGCGACGGCACTTTGCTCGACAACAGTCTGATCTTCGCCAATAGCGAATCGAGCTTTGCCCGCATTCACTCGATCAACAATCTACCGATGTTCACCTTTGGCGCCGCGGGCGGCCGGATGAAGACCGGCATGCATGTGGTCGGCAACGGCGATCCCATCACCCGCGTGCCGCTCACCGTCATGCGTGCCGCCGGACTGTCGGTCGAGCGCTGGGGACAACGCTCGCTCGAAACCACCAAACCGATCAGCGAGATTCTGGCCACATGATCGCGCTGATCCAACTCTGGGTGTCTCTCGCAATTGCGGCGCCAACCCCGCCGTCGCCCGAGATTGGCATCGCCACCACGCCAACGGCGTGGGTGCTGACCGACGCCCAGGGCCACACGGTCTATGTCTACGACCGCGATTCGACCCCGGGCCAATCCGCCTGCGGGCCGACATGCGTCGTCACCTGGCCGCCGGTGCTGGCGTCAAACGCGGCATCAGCAAGCGGACCGTGGTCGCAGATCGTGCGCGCCGAAGGCGAGCTGCAATGGGCCTACAAGGGCAAGCCGCTCTATCGAAGCGCCAAAGAAACGCTACCCGGCATGCGCTATGGCGAACGCCCCGAAAATCCGGCGTGGCGCGTGGCCGAAGAACCGATTCCGATGCCTTCCGAAATCTCGCTGATCAAGCGGCACGGTGCGACGCTGCTGGCTGATCTCGACGGGCGCGTGCTCTATACCCGCGACGACGACAAGATCGAACAAAGCCGGCTCTCGTCGGGCTGCAAGGACGCGTGCCTGACGGAATGGCGGCCGCTCGATGCGCCCTGGCTTGCCCAATCCCGCGACTCTTGGTCGGTCGTGCCGCGCGGCGACGATCTGCTGCAGTGGGCCTATCAAGGGAAAGCGCTTTATGCCCGCGCCCATCAACCCAAAGATGCCGATATCGACCTTGATCCCAAACAAGGTCCGTGGCGTCCGGTGGTAATCGTGCCAACACCGCCTGTCCCTTCATGGGTGACCAGGCAAGCAACCGATGGCGGATTGGTCTATGCCGATGCCAAGGGCCTGACGCTGTACGCCTACGAAGCCGAGCAAAACGTCAACCGGCCCACCGGCGGCGCGTCCGAACGCGGCTGTAATGCGTTCTGCATGAACGAGTTCCGTCCGGTCGCGGCGGCCGCCGACGCAAGGCCCATTGGCGAATGGCTGCCGGTGACAAGTTCGACGGGCGCGCGCCAATGGGCCTATAAAGGCATGCTGGTCTTCACCCACGCCAAAGACCGCCGCCCCGGCGATATCGTCGGCACCAAGGCGTTTCGGGTGTGGCACACGATTCTTCCCTCGGGTGAGGCGATGCAGGGAACGGGAGGCGGATGAAGATCTTCCGTGCTGTGTCGCAAAAAAAGGGCCGCATCTCTGCGGCCCTTTTCGTTTTCGAAATTGAAATCCGACTATCCCGGCCCGTCCTGGAACTTGCGGAAGGCGTCGGCCACGTCCTTGGGGCGGACGTAGAACGAGTTGTTGTGAAACTTCTCGTCCACCACCGTCACCGACTTGGCCTTGGTCATCAGCGGCTTCACTTCGTTGCTGGTCGAGAGCGCGGTCTTGCCGCCCTGGTAGTTGTCCATCGGATCATCGACCACCAGCAGCATGACCGGCTGGGTCAATTCCAGCATCCGCTTCTTGAACCGCGGACCGTACTCGAACGCCGCCGCATGGCCGAATTCGTGGCGGGTCAGATTGCGAACGGTCTCGACCGAGATGCGGCCCCACGGAATATCGGGCATGCCGCTCTTCTGGGCGCGCGAGATGCGCTCGTCCATGCCAGTGCAGAACCGGCCCAGCAAGTCGGCGGCCGATTTGGGATGATAGACTTCTTCAAACAGCTTCTTCGAAAGGGCGTCGTCGATAAAGCCGTAAGGCGACAACCCGAGGGCGACGCGGCGCACCATTTTCGGGTAGCGCAGCGCAATCTCGGTGGTGGTGCGCGAGCCGGTATGGAAGCCGAACATGTCGACCGGCTTGTTATCGCCGTAACCGAGGTTGCGCAGGCCCTCGGCAATGGCCTCGGCGTATTCCTCGATCGTCGGTACAGCCTCGGGTCCGTCCGAAGCGCCGTGACCCGGCGTGTCGAACGCAATCACCGTGCGATCCTTGCCGAGCTCCATGGTCAGCGCGTCGTACTCGACCGATGAGTTGGGCGACTGGTGCAACAGCACCATGGTCGGCTTCGCGCTGCCGCCCGCCGGCTGGGCAATGGCGTAGTGAAGCTGGCCATAGCGGTTATCGACATAGCCGTGCCGGAGCTTGCCGGCCTTCGCGTCGGCGGCGAGTGCGCCGCCCATCCCGACGACCATCGCGCTGACTCCCACCAAAAGTGTCGTTGTAAGTCTTGTCATCATTGTCATGTCCTCCCCGAATCGCGGGGCCTAACGGCCCATGCCGGTGAGCATAGCATGCCGATTTCTCCTGTCGTTCGTCGATACGGGCCTGTCGTCTGTCGATGCAATTCACACTCGTGGAACAGTCCCGCGCCCCGGTCGAACCTGGCGCGACCGCGCCAAACCGCGCGCCTAGGGTGCTGTCAACGCCGGACCCCACCGGCACCACACATCCGAAGGAGACCTGCCATGACCCTGTTTCGAAGCTTGAGCCTCGCCACCCTGATCGCCGCGTCGGCTGCGTTGCCGGTCGCGACCGCCCACGCCGAGCCCGCCAAGAGCGTGTCGGTAACTTACGCAGCCTCAATCTCACGAGCGAAGACGGCCGCGCGGTGTTGCAGCGCCGCATCGACCAGGCCGCCAAGCTCTCGTGCGGCGGCGAGCCAACCGCCGCGATCCGCCTGCAGCGCGCTTACCAAGACTGCATCAAGACCGCGAAGTCCGGCGCCGCCCAGCACGTGCAGACGGCGATCGCCGCGGCCAACAAAGAGACCTCGGTTGCGCAGGCCACCAATTGATCTGGCAGCGGCAACTGATCGGGACGCAGCGGGCGGATGGACCCCGCTGGCGTCCCGTCAGGCTTTTCCGGCGATCGCCCGCGCATTGGCCAGATACGAGCGGCCGACACGCAATTTGGGTCCGGTCTTGAGTTGGGCTTCCCACACCCCGGCGCCGTCGTGGGCAAAGCTCGCGATTGAACCGCGCCTGACAATGGTGGAGCGATGAATTCGAACGAATATTTCTGGGTCAAGCCGGCGCTCCAGCTCGGCAATGGTCTCGTGCAGCAAGTAGCTCCGCGCCCCGACGTGGAGCCGCATGTAATCGCGCTCCGCCGCGATAAAGTCGATCTCACCGGCCGCCACGCGCACGATCTCGCCGCGGTTTGGAACCCAGAAGTCCCTGATCCAGTGCGTCGTCGCGGCTGGTTTCTGCCCTGACGGCGCAGCGACGTCGGTGCGCACGCGCGTCAGCGCCTTCTCGAGGCGATCGGCGGCGACCGGTTTCATCAGATAGTCGGTCGCGGCGACATCGAAAGCCGCCACCGCGAATTGATCGAAGGCCGTGACAAAGATGACCGCCGGGTGCGCCGCGCGCCCGGCCAACGCACGCGCCGCCGCCATGCCGTCAATGCCCGGCATCTGAATATCGAGCAGGACAACGTCGGGCGACAGCGCTTCGATCAACCTAAGCGCCGCGGCGCCATCGGCCGCCGTGCCGACCAGCGAGACACCCTCGATCTTGGCGCACAGAATTTGCAACCGCTCGATGGCGAGCGGCTCGCCGTCGACGATCAGAACTTTCAAGATGCGGCGATCAACCATGGCGCAGTGACCACATATTACAGGTCGCTGAAGCGCGGCACCGTCAATTCGACTCGGTATCCGCCCTCGGGCCTCGGTCCGAAGGTACACGTTGCGCGGCCCTGGAACCGGGCCGCGAGACGGGCACGGACATTCTCCAGCCCGACACCGGTACCGGAACTTGAGTGTTTCCTGGACGGATCGGCCTTGGCATCGTCCTCGACCACGATCTTGACGTTGCCGCCATCGATGCTGGCTTTGATCGCGATGGTCACCTTGGCCGAAGAAGCGGCAACCCCGTACTTGAGCGCGTTTTCGACCAGCGGCTGAAGGATCAGGCTTGGCACGCGAACCGAAGCCAGCTCCGCCGGGACGTCGATTGCCACGACCAGCCGATCGGGGAACCGTACCCGTTCGATATCGAGATAGAGCTGTTGCATGCGGATTTCGTCGGCCAGGGGCACGTCCGAGTCGGGATCCGTCGTCAAACTCGTGCGGAAAAACGTCGAAAGGTTGACGATCATCTTGTCGGCTTCGTCGGTGTGCGCGCGCAGCACCAGCGTCGACAGCGAGTTCAGTGTGTTGAACAGAAAGTGCGGGTTGATCTGATAGCGCAGCGCGCGGATGTGCGCCGACTGGGCCTCCGCCCGGTAGGCCGCCGCCGTACGTTCGGCGCGCCTGACTTTGGTCGCGTAGGACACGGCGATGTAGAGCATCGTCCAGGTAACGATGAAATAGTACCACTCTGCCGCCTGATAGCTGATCATCATGAACCGGATTTGCAGCTCGGACAGCGTCTTCGCGCGATACCCGTCGAGCTCCTTGATCACAGCCACGGTCGGTTCGTAGACATAGAAGGCGATATGGTTGATGCCGGCGTAGGTCATCGACACCGGGATCGAGGCCAGCAGGGCAACGCCAACCATTCCCCAGAGCGAGCGATGCTCGACCCGACGCATGACCCGCCACAGCAGAATCGTCAGGAGCATGCTGGCGATGGTCACGACCGCCCGCCGCTCGGCCATGGTGATCTAATCTTCGGCGCCGATAATGGCGGCGCGGGCGGTGTTGATGACGAAGTAAAACGCCCAAAAGGCGATGATCGAGCCGATCGCCACTCTCCGGTCGACATGGCTGGCAACGTCGACGGTGGCGGGGATAGAAGTGGTGTTTGTCATGGCACATAGATAGCCGATCGACGGCGCTTGGGCACCGCTTGAACCCGCCGCCGGTCGAAAAGAGCTGGCCGTTGGTCGAAGACGGTCCCCTCAATCGCCTGGCGAATTCAAGCATTTAGGCAGTTGAATCGAGCGCGCGGGCTGCTCAATATCCGGTGTCCACCAACCACAGCCGTCAATCAGGGGTTCGATCATGCGCTTTTCCGCCGCCATCACCTTCGCCGCCATGCTCACCGTGTTTTCCGCCCATGCCCAATCGCCGCTGGGCGACGACGTCTACGTGCTGCCCGCCAAGGCCGCATCGACCGTTGCCATGGCCTCGTGGGACGACAAGGGCGCGGTCAAGTCCGCCAAAGGCGCCGACGCCGGCAAGGCGCCCGCCGGGGCCGTGAGCTACAGCGCGACGTCGGCGCATTGGCCGACAGGGCGTGTCACCGTCCTCAATTTCAGCAAGGCCAAGGGCGGCGTGCTGCATCCGATCACCGATGAGACTCTGCTTTATGTGCAGTCGGGCGCGGCCCAAGTCGACGTCGGCGGCAAAACCGTGACGCTGGCCGAGGGCGATGTCGTCAGCAAGCCTTCGGGCGCGATCAAGAACGCGGGCGGCGCTGGCGACGCCGTGATCGTCACCTGGAATGTCGGCCCCCTCACCGGCGAAGCGACCCCGACCCATGTCGCGAGCGGCACCGTGAATGCACCGGCCGAGGGCCCGGTACGCCCCAAGCGTTATAATTTCCCCGGCAATTCGGTTCGCGCCGTAAAGCTGATGGCCGGCAACAAGACCAACCCGGCCAGCGCGAAAACCGATTCCCTGATCTATCTCACGTCGGGCAGCCTCAAGTTCACCCAGAACGGCAAGGAATTCGACGTCGGCTCCGGCGACTTCATCCGCGAACTCGCGGGCCTGGATCACTTCTGGAACATCACCAACGACTCGAGCTTCGTCACCACCAGCGCGCTCCCGATCGGCGCCGGCCCGATTGACCCGGCGAACGCGACGGATCGGCGGTAACACTCGATCGACACGTCAGGCGGGGGCTGGTCCTCCGCCTGACTGCCGCTCCTTTCGCGCTTCCTCCATCACCTCGAACGCCGCATCGAGGTTGAGCAGAAAAATTCCGACCCCGACCAGAAGATCGGGCCAGTGCGACTGCGTGGTCATCGTCAGCCCGCCCGCGACGATGATCGCGACATTTGCGAAGGCGTCGTTGCGCGCCGAGAGATACACCGCTCGTGTCAGACTGCCGGCCACCGATTTGTAACGCGCGAGCATCGCGGCGCAGACGAGATTCACCACCAGCGCGCCCGTGCCAGCGAGGGTGAGCGGGACAGGCGCGGGCGTGGTCGGGCGGAAAAACTGATCGAACGCCGTCCACGCCGTTGCCGCGCTCGGCACCAGCAGAATGACGGCTAACAGGATTCCCACACGCGACCGCGCGGTCACCGACCAGCCAAGCGCCAACAGGGCGAGGCCGTTCAGGCTCGCGTCTTCCAGGAAGTCGATCGAATCGGCGAACAACGACACCGAGGCGATGGCCAGCGCGACGGCGAACTCGATACCGAAGTAACCGAGATTGAGGAGTGCCACGGTCGCCATGGCGCGTCTGAGTTGCGAATTGTGATCCGGCGTCATCCTGCTTTTCCATTGCCCGCGCGGCTGCCGTGCGCAAACCTATCAACCAAACCCTATCAACCAATCCCGATCAATCAATCGATGGCGGGGAAACGCGACCATGATCCTGCGTATCTTGTTGGCGCTGATGTTGCCGCTGACGTGGCTCCTGGCGATGACGGCGCGCGTATGGGCCGACACCGCCGTCACCGTCGCGACGCCGATCCTGCCGTCGACCATCGTCAATCCCTATCAAGGTCTGAGCCTTCCCAGCATCCTGTCGACCATTACGGTGTTCGATCCACTGGTGGTGATCGACGGCAAGGGTCGAGTCCAGCCGCATTTGGCCGAGCGATGGTCATCGGACGACGCCAGGGTGTGGCGGATCGCGCTGAAGGAGGGTGTCGCGTTCTCGACCGGCCGGCCGGTCGACGCCGACGCCTTGGTCGCCTCGCTCGCGCACATGCAGAGCCAAACCGGCCGGACCGAGACCGTGGGATCGAGTCTCGCCTTTGTCGCCGGCATTCGCGCGCTGTCGCCGCGCGAGGTCGAGGTCACGTTGAACGAACCCGACATCATGTTTCCGACCCGTCTGGCGCTGTGGAAAGTGCCCGAACCCGAAGGTTGGGCACGGTTCATGGCGACGGGCGATGCGGGCGGCGCGATCGGCTCGGGCCCATTCATGTTCCAGGAGATCAGCGAAAGCCGGCTGGTGCTCGCCACCAATCCGCGCGCGCGACATGTAGCGCCGATCGATCGCCTCGTTCTGGTCAAGCTGCCCGATCAGACGGCCCGCATGCAGGCGCTGCTGGCGGGCTCGGCCGATCTTGCCATGCAACTTGGCATCGAGAACAAGGTGCCGATCGAGGCGTCCGGCGGAGCATTCGTCACACGCCGGACCATCATGCTGCGCTATCTCGCCTTCGCCGCCGAGCACTTCAAAGGCGGCGCATCGCCGATTCTCGACCCCCGCGTTCGTCGCGCCTTCAATTATGCCGTCAACAAGCAGGCGATCATCGACAGTCTGCTCGACGGCACCGTGGCGCCGGTCGGTCAGCTGGTTTATCCCGGCGCGCCGGGATATGACGCGGCACTCGCCCCCTACCCTTATGACCCAGACCTGGCGAAAAAACTGCTGGCCGCGGCGGGCCACGCCCAGGGCTTTCCGCTCACCCTTCGCATGGCGCCGGTCGCGAACGACGATACCGCGATCGCGCAGCAAATCGTGGCGGATCTCCGGCAGATCGGCGTCGCGGTCACCATCCGGCCGGCAACCCAGGCGCAGATGACTCCGCTTCTGTTCAACGCCCAGCTCGAGGCCGAGATGTTCTTCAACTTCGCCCGCGACCTCGATCCGCTCGGCGATTATCGATTTCGGTCGTGCCTCGGCCTGACCGCGGGAAAGCCGTTCTTTTGCGACCCCGACGCGCTTGCCGGCGTGGCTTTGGCGCGCAAGGCCTCGACATTCGAGAATGCGTCAACGGCGCTTCGCGACGTGATCCGGCGCGAACACGAAAATCCGCCCGGAATTTTCCTATGGGAGACGCCCGCCTACGACGGCTTCAGCGCACGGCTCCCGGTGCCGGCCGGCTTCGGCGACGATTATGATTTTGTGAAGGTGCAGGATCTGACGCCCAAATAATTCGTCAGATTTTCCACCAGTCTCGATTGGTCTCGAAACCGCAGTCAATCAGCAGAGAACCGACGCTGTCGTGAAACGCCCGCGCCACCGCTGGCGTGAAATGATTGCGCCAGTCGCCGACGATGCCTTTGCGCACGTGCCCGGTTGGCGACGCCGCGGGGGCTT
>VGEM01000127.1 GCA_016869315.1 Alphaproteobacteria bacterium
GCCGCGAGATATGATCGACGAACAGGACGCCGTCGAGATGATCCATCTCGTGCTGAATGACGACCGACAACAAGCCATCGGCTTCGAGCTCCTGCGTCGCGCCGGTCTCGTCGCAATAGCGCACCCGCACTTTGTCGGGTCGTTCGACATCCTGGTATTCTTCCGGCAGCGACAGACAACCCTCTTCGTGCAGCCTCTTCTCGGTCGACGACCATACGATTTCCGGGTTCGCCATCCGGATTGGCCGCCGCGCTTCTTTCGGCTTGCTGGTGTCGAGGACGATGATCCGCCGCGCGATGCCGACTTGTGGCGCCGCCAGACCGATGCCGGGCGCATCGTACATGGTCTCGAGCATGTCGTTCATGAGCTTTGACGTCGTCGCGTCGAAAGTGGTGACCGGTTCACACTTCTTCTTCAGACGCGGATCGGGGGCAACGATGATATCAAGCAAAGCCATGTGGCGTGCGGTTCAAATGCTTGCGGTGACATAGGGGCTTAAGCCCGACCCGTCAACCAACCAACAGGAGATGAACCCACAATACGCCGGCAACCGTCAAACTGATCACGCCCGTGGCAACGACGGCATTGCGGCGCATTTCAGGCTCGGCGCGCGCCAATCCGGCGAGGCCGATCTGTGGCACGACAAGAGCAACGCCGCCTTCCAGAACCAGCAGGTATCCCAAGAGGGTCAGCACCACCGCGGGTCCGCTCCAGACATTGTGAAGAAAGACGACAACACCACCGGCCGCGAGCACGGCAAGACCGTAGACACGGATAGCCGGCGGGCCGCCGTTCGCGAAACGCTGGTGGCGATCAAGCCACCAGTCGACCCGGTAGAGCTGCGTGAGGCCGACCAAGGTGAGCAGTGGCGCCGCAATCCATTGGACCGTCTGCTCCACGCTCAGAACCGGGTGCGAACAGTATACTCCAACGTCGCCTGGCCCTTGGCTGGAACGTCGAGCGTCCACTCGGCGGCACCGCTCACCTTGGCGTGTTGCGTGCTTGCCTTCGCGATCTCCCAGTCACCGCTCATCGGCTCGATCACTCTCACTGGAGTCGCTTTTGCTTTGGCGTTCTTGACGGTAATGCGCCAGCTGACAAGGGTCATGTTATCGGAAGCGCGGATAAAGTTGGTCTGCTCGCGGATCGAGGTCACATCGAACTCGCGGCCCAGCGTTAGCCTGACCTCGCGACCTTCGGCGGTGTGTGGAATGTTGTCCTCGCCCAGGAACTGAGGCGCTCCGCTCGCATCTTGGCCGTAGACTCGAACCACGCCCGCCGGGAGCGGCAACCCCAGTTTCACCGCCACATCGTTCTTGAAAGAGATTGAGGATTCCGCTTCGCTCTCCGGCGGCGAAACCGGCAATTGGTTGATGGAATAATAGAGCTCTCCGCGCACAATGTATTCGCGCTTCACGGCGATGCCGCGGCCGCTGAGCAGCGCCAGCTGCTTCGTTTCATTGGCGCCAAGATCGACCTTGGGGCCGAAGTCATAAAGATGGAAGCCGCCAAGCGCTTGCTCGCTGACCCCATCGGCATAACCAGGGGCGGCGGCCGCCATGGCAACGCGTTCCATCATCTTTGGCTGGGGCGGCGCGGCACGATTGATCGTGCCGGATGCCAATTTGATCGTCGCCTTCTCGAAATCGACACCGGCGGTGTTGACGATCGTCGCCCAGGCATTGAGATCGAGCCGGCCGGCATCGGCGTCGTACTCGGCGACATAGTCGGCATGCCAGCCGAGACCGCCCGAGAGGTAACTGAGTTCGGCTTGAGATTCTTTGCCGGCGGTCCCATTCACCGTCAGCACCAAGGTCGGGCTGGTACGAAGGCCGGGCGGCATGGTGTCGAAGACGATCCGACCCGGCGCCTCGGTGTGGATCTTGCCGCCGATATTGAGCACCAGCCCACCCTCGACCGCCAGCACCCGCGCCCGCTCGGCGGTTTCCTTGCCGGTGGCGGGATTGATCGAAACCACCGTCACCTCCTTGCCGAGGCTGCGCTCCAGCAACTTCTGCGGTGAGACGAGATCGAAATCGAATACCTGTTCGGCGACATCGATCTCGGGGCCTTCCAGCACGCGCAGCAACGCGGTTTCCGCCTGCATGTTGCGGCTGACGCCTTCGAAGGCGATCGCCGCATCGGCCGCAGGCAATGTCACGGCACGGCGGTCCTTGATCAGCGCGAGGTCGTTCTCGTAGACCGTCAGCTCGATGTCCTTGCGCGCTGAGGTCGGAATGGCGAGTTCGTCGGCGAGAACGGACGTTGACGCCAGCAGCGCGCCAAGCAGAAGAGGTCGCATGGGTGTTTGGTCCTTGTGGAAGACGTGTCGCGCAGTTTTGTGGTGTTGGCGCGCGGTCTCGGATAATGTTCAGCCCGAACGTGGAGCGATCATGACATTTGCAGGGCGGACCGTCATCTGATGCCGGATATCAATCTTGTCATCATCACCGCCCTCGGCCTGATCGGCGTCGTCGTGTTGTGGCTGGCGGTGCGCATGGGCGGTTCGTCGGCGGCGACCGAGCAACGCCTGACTGCCGTCACCGAGGCCTTGACGCGGATGAGCGAGAGTCAGTCAGCCCTCGGCGGTCGCCTTGCCCAGATCGGCGAAGGATTATCGACGACGCAAGCCCGCGTCGCCGAAACACTGCAAGCCCAAGAGCGCGCCGTCACCAAGACGTTGGACGAGCGCCTCGCCGAGATCACGCGCCGTGTCGGCGAGAACCTGCAGAAATCGGGCGACAAGACGACCGCGACATTGACGCAACTTCAAGAGCGGCTCGCCGTCATCGATGCGGCCCAGAAGAATATCGCCGAGCTTTCGGCCGATGTCGTCGGTCTGCAAGACCTGCTCTCGAACAAACAGGCCCGCGGCGCCATCGGTCAGACCCAGATGGAAGATCTGGTCCGCAATATGCTGCCGGCGAATGCCTATGAATTTCAGTTCACGCTCTCGAACGGCAAGCGGGCCGATTGTGTCATCAAGCTGCCCAATCCACCGGGGCTGATCGCGGTCGACGCCAAATATCCGCACGACGCTTACGCCCGCTGGATTGCGGCCGCCGACGATGCGGCGGCCACCGCGGCCGAACGCGACTTTCGCAACGACGTGCTGAAGCATATCAAGGACATCGCCGACAAGTACATCATCCCAGGCGAAACCGCGGACTCGGCGATCATGTTTGTGCCGGCCGAATCGGTTTTTGCCGAACTGCACGATCGCTTTCCGGCGGTGATCGAGGACGGATTCCGCCGTCGGGTCTATATCGTCTCGCCGACCACGATGATGGCGACGCTCAACACGGTGCGGGCCGTGCTCAAGGATATCCGCATGCGCGAGCAGGCCCATGTCATTCAACGCGAGGTCGGCGAATTGATCCGCGACGTCGAGCGGCTCGATAAACGAGTCGGCAACTTGGCGTCGCACTTTGAACAGGCGCGTAAAGACGTTGACGAAATTCAAGTCTCCGCGCGCAAGATCGTCAAACGCGGCAGCGCGATCGAGGACATCCCGCTCGAAGGGACCGGCGAATCGCCGCAACAGGTTGGAATCGCTCAAGCATCGCCACAACCCAGAAGCGCGTTTTTGCAATAGTTGCTGCACGGCACGAGTCACCCCATATTGTCCATCGCGGGGCGCCGCATTGCGCTTCAAGGCAGGAAAGGGAAGCCAGCCGTGTCGGAATTCTTCATTGCCGTCGTCATTCTCGGCATCATTTTCATCTTCAAGGCCGTCGTGGTCGTGCCGCAGGGGTGGAACTTTACGGTCGAGCGTTTCGGTAAGTACACCCAGACGCTGACACCGGGCCTGCACATGATCACGCCGTTCATCGAGGCGATCGGCCGCAAGCTCAACATGATGGAGCAGGTGATCGACGTACCGTCGCAGCAGGCGATTACCAAGGACAATGCGGTCGTGACCGTCGACGGCGTGCTGTTCTATACCGTGCTCGATGCCGCCAAGTCGGCTTACGAGGTCGGCAATCTCAGCGTCGCCATCCTCAATCTGACGATGACCAATATCCGCACGGTGATGGGCAGCATGGATCTGGACGAGCTGCTGTCGCAGCGCGATTCGATCAATGCGCGCCTGCTTCGCGTGGTCGACGAAGCGACGTCACCCTGGGGCGTCAAGGTGACGCGCGTCGAAATCAAGGATATCTCGCCGCCGCGCGATCTGGTCGACGCCATGGCGCGCCAGATGAAAGCCGAGCGCGAGAAACGCGCCGAGATTCTCGAGGCCGAGGGCGCCAAGCAGGCGGCGATCCTCCGGGCCGAAGGTCAGAAGCAGGGCCAAATTCTCGAAGCCGAGGGCAAACGCGAAGCCGCCTTCCGCGAAGCCGAGGCCCGCGAACGTCTTGCCGCCGCCGAAGCCAAGGCGACCGAAATGGTGTCCGACGCCATCGGCAAGGGCGATCTGCAGGCAGTGAACTATTTCATCGCGCAGAAGTACGTCGAGGCGCTCAGGGATATTGCCAAGTCGCCGAATGAAAAACTGGTGCTCATGCCGCTCGAAGCCAGCGGCGTGATCGGCGCCATCAGCGGCATCGCCGAACTGGCACGCGAGGCAACCGCCCGCAGCGCGAGCAAGCCGGTCGCCCCACCGCCGTCCTCGTCGACGGCCCGCATCCCCAACACCTGACAGGATTGCCATGAGCGATAACGAGCTGATTCAATTCTTCGAAGACCTGACCCAGTGGCACTGGTGGGTGCTGGCGCTTGGCCTGCTGGTCATCGAGATGCTGATGCCAGGCGTGTTCTTCCTGTGGATCGGCCTCGCCGCGGGCGTCACCGGGTTCGTCGCCTGGCTCGCGCCCGACCTTGGCTGGCAGACCGACTTCGTGATCTTTGCCGTGCTCAGCGTGGTCTCGGCGCTGATCGGCCGGCGCTATTGGAAGCCGTCACAAACCGAAAGCGCCGACCCGACGCTCAACCAACGTGGCGAGCAATACGTCGGCCAGGTTTTCACGCTCGAAAACGCCATCGAAAACGGCCATGGCCGAATCAAGCTGGGCGACAGTTCCTGGCTGGTCGAGGGCAAGGACCTCCCCACCGGCGCCAAAGTGCGCGTGACGGGGGTCAATGGGGCGAGGTTGAAGGTGGAGGCGGCCTAACCGGGGCGCGCGAGCCCGTCCTCAGTAACTCCACCGTGCACTCGGCGATCGGCCCGCGGGGGCACGATCGGTATTGGGCGGCACTTCGACCCGCACCGTCCGCGTTGTACCCGATGCGCCGGGAAAATCCTGGAACAGCGCGTCAATGATGTAAGGCATGACCGGCTCGACCTGGCCGTTCAGGCCTTCGCTGAGGGCCCGGCCTTCGAACACGCGTTCGGGGTTGGCGGTACCCCAGCTTGGCCCCTTGTAAATATCTAGCTCGACGCGGCGGGAGTAGACCTGCTCGGTATTGGAATAGTTCGAACTCCACGGGTCCCACGCGGCGCCGAAACCCCAGCCACGATTCCACACGCCGTAGCCAATGCCGACACTGGAATTGCGCGTCCGCACGTCGGGGCTTGGACCCGACACCGCATACTTCAAGGTGGCGACATAGTCCGGTTTTCCCGCATCGCCTGTGAACTGGCGCAGGCCTGCGCCGGTGAGCTTGGCATTGAGCTGATCGGAAAATTGACGAAATGCGATGCTTTGCTCTTGCTCTGTGTCGGTCGCGACAATCGCAAAGGTCTGCCCCGCAGGTGTCGCCGGCAGCGTGTGGTACCGCGTCACGTCCGATGTGACATATCGCGGGCTGGCGCAAGCGCCAAGCATGACGGCAGCAACGGCAACGAGAATCAGCCTCTTCATGGCACACTCCTCAGGCGCGACCCCGCGCCGGTTCGACACGATATGTGGGCGCTTTGATGCAACGAATCAACCACGCAAATCAACCGTGGCGACGTTGCGCCCAAATTGCGGCGCGGTCATGGCACGAGCCGCTTTCATACCGCGCGCCGCGCCTTCAACGCCGCCGAAATGGTACCGTCGTCAAGACAATCGAGTTGGCCTCCGACCGGCACGCCATGGGCAAGGCCGGAGACCGTAATGCCGGTGTCCTTGAGGCGGTCGGCGATATAGTGCGCTGTGGTCTGACCTTCGACCGTGGCGCTGAGCGCGAGAATCGCTTCCTTGACGCCCCCTTCGCGCACACGGCGAGTCAGGTCGTCGATCCTGAGATCGCCCGGCCCGACGCCGTCGAGCGGCGACAACAGGCCCCCGGTGACGTGATAGAGCCCGCGATACGCCGCCGTGCGCTCCAGCGCCCATATGTCGGCCACGTCCTCGACCACGCAGATGGTGGCGCGATCGCGCTTCGCATCGGTGCAAATCGTACATGGCGACTGGCTATCGAAGTTGCCACAGACCTTGCAGACCTTGACGGCTTCGGCCGCCGCCGTGAGTGCGCGCGCCAAGGGATCTAACAACGAGTCACGACGCTTGATCAGCGCAAGCGCGATCCGTCGCGCCGAGCGGGGCCCAAGGCCCGGCAGACGCGACAGTTGACGGATCAGGGCTTCGATTTCAGCGCCGGCCATTGGAGGAAGAAGGGTGGGCCGGCACGGTCACAACGGCAACTTGAAGCCGGGCGGTAGCGGCAGCCCACCGGTCAGCTTGCCAAGTTGGTTTTGGGCCATGGCGTCGGCTTTGCTTTTGGCGTCGTTGACGGCGGCAACGACCAGGTCTTCCAACACTTCGGTCTCGGCCGGGTTGATCAAGGACGTGTCGAGCTTGACCCGTTTCAACAGGCCCTTACCGTTCATAACGGCCGACACCATGCCGCCGCCGGCGCTGCCGGTGACCTCGGCGTCCGCAAGTTCGGACTGCAATTGCGACATGCGCGACTGCATCTCCTGCATCTTCTTCATCATCTGGCCGATATTGGTCATGGGTCCCTCAATCGTCGTGAGCCGGGCGGATGTTTTCGATCGTCGCACCCGGGAATGTGTCGAGAATGGTTTTGATCAACGGGTCGGCCCTGGCGCAGTCGAGTTGCTGTTCGTGCAACGTTTTCTCGCCGGCGGCGTTGGCGACACTCACCATCCAGCGCTTGCCGGTCCAGCCGGTGAGAAGCTTCCCGATTTGACCTGGCAGATCGGCTGGCGCGCCCCGGTCGAGTGCCACATCGATGCGACCTTCCTCGAAACGAACGAGGCGAACACTGCGGCGAAGATGGGCGGCCAGAGTCATCTGGCGCTTCTCTTCGAACAACGCGACGGTCGCGACAAATGACTGCGGGTTCGGCGCCACCTCGGGTGCAGCAACCGCTGGCACCGGCGGCGCCGCAATCGTCGGGCTCGACGAAATGAGTTGCGCCCGCGGGCCGCCACCGGGGGGCGGTGCGGGCGCGCCGGCCCTGACCGCCGCCACCGCGCCCTCGAGCTGCTTCAGCGCGTCGGACGGCGTCGGCATGTCGGCGGCATAGGCAAGCCGGATCAACAGCATCTCGACCGCCTGCAACGGCACCGGCGCCATGCGCGCTTCACCGAGGCCCTTGATCAGCATCGACCACGCCCGCGTCAGCGCCGGTACGCCGAGCTGCTTCGCCATCGAAACGCCACGGGTGCGCTCGGTTTCTGCCAGGCCTGGATCGTCGGCGCCATCGGGCGCGATCTTGATCCGCGTCAGCCAATGAACCAGCTCAAGCAGATCCTGCACTACGACGATCGGGCTGGCGCCGGCGGCGTATTGGTCGGCGAGAACAGCCAGGGCTGCTTTGACGTCGCCCCGCATCACCGCGTCGAGCAGATCGAACACCTTGGCGCGGTCGGCAAGGCCCAGCATGTCGCGCACCGCGGTCTCGGCCACGGCCGCCGCACTGCCCTGCCCGGCCGCCTGCGAGATCGCCTGGTCGAGCAGCGACAGCCCGTCGCGCGCCGAGCCATCGGCGGCGCGGGCGACCAGCGCCAATGCCCCGGGCTCGATCGTCGCGCCTTCGCGCCTGGCCACATCGGCGAACAGCGCTTCAAGGTCCTTCGCCGGAATGCGCCGAAGATCAAACCGCTGGCACCGCGACAGCACCGTCACCGGCACTTTCCGAATTTCGGTCGTCGCGAAAATGAACTTCACATGTTCCGGCGGCTCTTCGAGCGTCTTGAGAAGGGCATTGAACGCCTTCTCCGACAGCATGTGCACTTCGTCGACGATATAGATTTTGTAGCGCGCCGAGGTGGGCCGATAGCGCACGCCGTCCAAAAGCTCGCGGATATCGTCAACACCAGTACGACTAGCGGCATCCATCTCAAGCACGTCGACGTGACGGTCCTCGGCGATCGACTTGCATTGCACGCACGCACCACAGGGGTTCGGCGTTGGACCGCCCGTGCCGTCAACGCCAATGCAATTCAGGGCACGCGCGATCAGACGGGCGATGGTCGTTTTTCCGACGCCGCGAACACCGGTCAGCATATAGCCCTGAGCGATGCGGCCCGACGTGATGGCGTTGGTGAGCGTGCGCACCACCGCCTCTTGCCCGATCAATTGCGCGAAGGTGGTTGGCCGGTACTTGCGCGCCAGAACCCGGTAATTGGCGCCGGTCGCTGCCGGCGCGGACGGCGGGTCCTTGGACAACAGATCGTTCATCGACCGGGGTGGGACAGGGCTGATTGAAGAGGTGAGAGACTGGACGGCGACCCAGGCGGAAACTCGTTACGGCTGCTTCCTTCCGGACCTGACCGGGTTGGCGAGGCGCCCGTCCACCGCCAGCCTCTCGGGGCAAGTATATCGGAGAATTGGGGGGCAGAAGCAAGGTCGTGGAGACCCTTGGAACTCCGCGCGTCTCGAGGCGGTAACGACCCGCCTATAGAAGTTGCGCAGCCAGATGATTACAGTCTTCGTCCGTATTTTGAAACTTGGTCACGCTGACCGATTCGATCAAAGATGCCGAAGCCAAAACGACCTCAAAGAACGTGCGTCACACCGAACCCTGGCCACGCCTTTGTCTGCCCTCGGACCCACTCGACTCTGCGCAAAACCGCCAAGGGATTCATCAACAGTGACGGGGTGAGATTTCCCATTTTGGGAGAGCGCGTTGTCGATTTCGTTTCGCCTTATTGCAAAAAGCAGCGATGACCTCGCCAATCTCAAAACGTACAACGCGTCGGCTTCAGTCGACGTTTATCGGAATTTTCTCGACTGGCTTTTCGCTACGTTCGATGTGAGCGAAGCGGATTTCCGCAAGAGTTTATTGAGCCTGCTGAGGCTCTCGCGCGGCACCAAGGTATTGATTACGTCCGTCGGCTTGGGGGACGACCTTCCGATCGTTCGAAGAATGGTTGGGCCAGACGGCGAGGTGCACGCGCAAGACATCTGAGCTGGTCCTAGAAATTCGGACAGGGTTTTAAGGTGTATTCCGCCGGGAGCGGAGGAATACCAGATGGCGAAGCGGCAACGGTTTTCGAGCGAATTCAAGGCGCGTGTGGCACTTGAGGCATT
>VGEM01000128.1 GCA_016869315.1 Alphaproteobacteria bacterium
CGAGGTCGATGTCGCGACAGTCGAAAAAGAGCAACTTACCGACATCGAGGAGGGAATCCGTGGTGCGCTGCGCGAGCCACGAATTGCGTTCCGCAATCTCCGCACATCCGGCCGCACCGTCTTCGTGTCGATCAACGATCCAACCCAAGTCGCTGCGGCCCGGACCGCCATTCTCCGCGCCCAGGCCGGTCTTCAGATCGAAACCGAGGATGAAAATCGCTTGGTGGTGACCGTGCCCGATCAGATGATCGTCGATCGGCGCATTGCGGCTGTTACCCAGTCGATCGAGATTGTCCGCCGGCGCGTCGACGAGTTCGGCACGAGCGAGCCCTCAATTCAGCGGCAGGGTGCCGAGCGCATTATTGTCGAGCTTCCGGGTGTCGACAATCCGGAACGAATCAAGGCGCTGATCGGACAAACAGCCAAGTTGAATTTCCACTTGCTCGATACGTCGGCAAATCCCACGTCCGGCCCGCAAGATTTGCCGGCGGGGACGATGATCGCCCAGGGGTATGCCGACGATCCGCGCACATACGTCGTGCGGCGCAGAGTTGAAGTAAGCGGCGAGCGGCTGGTCGACGCTCAACCGACGTTTCAAAACGGGGCGCCCGTCGTCAGTTTCCGGTTCGATACGGCCGGGGGGCGGCGCTTCGGCCAAGTCAGTAGCGCGAACGTCGGCAATTTCCTTGCCATTCTGCTCGACAACAAGGTGATCAGCGCGCCGCGCATCAATTCGCCGATCGTTGGCGGCAGCGGCATCATTGAAGGCGGGTTCACGGTCGAAAGCGCGCGCGATTTGGCGCTACTGCTCCGCGCGGGCGCGTTGCCGGCTCCGCTCACAATCCTCGAGGAGCGCACTGTGGGCCCCAGCCTTGGCGCGGACTCGATTGCGGACGGCAGCAATGCAAGTCTGCTCGGCCTGCTTCTGATCGCGGCGTTCATGGTTATCGCGTATTTCACGTTCGGAATCTTTGCCGTCATCGCCCTGGCGGCAAATCTCATGTTGCTGGTTGCCGTCCTCAGCGCGGTTGGCGCCACGCTGACGTTGCCTGGCATCGCTGGGATCGTGTTGACCCTCGGCATGGCGGTCGATGCCAACGTGCTGATCTACGAGCGCATGCGCGAGGAATATGCCGGCGGGCGCACGCTTCTGAACGCGCTTGGCTCCGGCTTCAACGCGGCGTTCACGACCATTCTTGACTCAAACATCACGACGCTGATCGCGGGCGGCTTGCTGTTCATGCTGGGCAGTGGGCCGGTCAAGGGTTTTGCCGTCACGCTCACGATCGGTCTCGCGACCTCGATGTTTTCGGCCATCATGATCACCCGCATGCTGATTTGGCTCTGGTTCAAGTCAGCCAAGCGCGAAATCTTGCCGATCTGACCGATTAACCCAAGCGGCCCACTGAACGGACACACCCATGCAACCGCTTATGCGATATCTGCCCAAGGAATTTTTCGTCGATTTCATCGGCGTGCGCATGTACGCGTTCGCATTCTCCGCGTTTCTGATCGCCGGTTCCTTGATTTCGGTCGCGACGATCGGATTGACCTTCGGCATCGATTTTGCCGGCGGCATCAAGATCGATGCACGATCGCAGCAGCCGGTCGATCTTCCGGCGCTGCGTTCCGGGCTCGAAGGGCTCGGGTTAGGCGACGTCAACGTGACCACGGCCGGCGCCGATCAGCGTGACGTCATTATCCGTGTCCAGCAGCAGGAGGGCGGCGATGCCGCGACATCGGCCGCGGTCAGCAAGGTGCAGACGGTGCTGCAGGGCTTCGAGATCCGCTCGACCGAGGTGGTCGGGCCCAAGGTCGGCGCCGAGCTGGTCGTCGACGGCGCGCTGGCAATTGCGCTCGCGCTGATCGGGATTGCGATTTACGTTTGGCTTCGATTTGAGTGGCAATTCGCGCTGGGTGCTTGCCTGTCTCTGACCCACGACGTGATCAGCACCATCGGTATTTTCTCGGTGTTCCGCCTCGAGTTCGATCTCAACACCGTCGCGGCAATTCTGACCATCGCCGGGTTCTCGATCAACGATACCGTGGTGGTCTACGACCGCGTTCGCGAGATGATGCGGAAGTACAAGAAATTGTCTCTGCCGGACTTGCTCAATTTGTCGCTCAACAAAGTGCTGTCGCGCACGCTGGTGACGAATGGGACCTCGACCCTTGCCGTGCTGGCGCTGGTCTTTGTCGGCGGATCGGAGCTCGAAGGGTTCTCGCTCGCCATGTTGTGGGGCATGTTCATCGGCTCCTATTCCACGATTTACGTGGCGCTGCCGGTGCTGGTGTATTTCGAGTTCCAGCGCGAAGAGATGACCGGTACGAAGCCGGCCGGCAAGCAAGTCCCCGAGTACGAGCGGGCATAAGTTCGGGTCCGGCCCAAGCAGCATGGCCGTTCACCTCGTCCGCCAGGGCGGTGAACGCCGCACGATCCGCAAGTATGGTCATGGCGGATTCACGATTGGGGCCGCGTCGATTGTCGGCTCGGTTCTGATCCTGCCGGATGCGGCCAAGGCATGGCCTGTCGGCCAGTTTGCCGATCTGTCGTTCGAGGTATTCAGCGACATTTTGTCGATCAAACACCAGATCGACCTTTGCCTGATTGGCTGCGGCCCAAAGGTCGAGCGCCTGCCGCCGGGTTTGAAGACGCAGTTGAAGGAGGCCGGGCTTCACGTCGAGCTCATGGACACCGGCGCAGCCTGCCGCACGTTTAACGTGCTGACGGCCGAGGGTCGTGCCTTGGCGGCGGGGCTGATCGCGATCTGACGCCGACTTGTCCCGTTACCAGGCGATACGAACATCGTACCTCCGAAAAGCCGACCCGGACTCACGATCACGCGGCCTTCGGCGCGGGCTTGTGCAATGAGGAGGGGAATGATCGGGTCCTGGTGATGCTTGGGACGTTGTCCAGTTTCGCGCGCGCGGCTGACGAAACCGGAGGGACGCGTCGGGAGTTCCAATCGCCCTTGCGCATGTTTGACTGAAATCTACCGGCCGCCTGCCGCGCCGATGTAATCCGCCTCAGTTTTCTCAAACGCCGCCTGGACGCGCGACCAAAGCAAAACGGGGGCCGCAGGGGCCCCCGTTTTCCGACATATCGAAGTCTCGGCCTTAGAGGCTCTGCTGCGCCACCATGCAGAACAGCATGGGCACCGAGAGCGTTGTGTTGACGCGAGAGAACATCTTGGCGGTGTTGGCGGATGCCGCCTTCACGTCGGGGGCGGCTTCGACCAGGCCGAGGGCGCGCTTCTGATTGGGCCAAATCACGAACCAGACGTTGAACCACATGATGGTGCCAAGCCACATGCCGATGCCGATGATGCGGCCGTTGCCGTCCTGGGTCCCGAGCAACAGGGCGTCGATCAGATAACCCGACAGCATGGCGAGGATCAGTCCGGTGATGATGGTCGCCATGGCGGCCCAGCGGAACCAGAACAACGCCTCGGGCGCGATCACCTTGCTGACGGCGGGTTTTTGATCGTCCGGGATTTTCGGCATGCTCGGGATTTGGACGAAGTTGAAGTACCAAAGCAGGCCGACCCACATGATGCCGGAAACGACGTGCAGCCAGCGGAACACAAAGGCGCCGAAACCATCCGGCGTGTTGCCTTGGGTGACGACGAAGAACACGATCAGCGTGAACACGAAGGACGTAATCACCGTGTTCCGCAAACTATTGAGGATGCCTGCAACCATTTTACTTCCCTTTCTCAAAGACGGCCTTCACGTGCGGCCCTTGGAATTCCATCCCACCAGGCGCGGGGGCGCCATGTTACTCAAAACCCGATACGGCGCAAACCTCTAAAGGTTGAAACTATCACGATTTCAGCGGGTTATCCACCGTTGATCGATGCCGCCGCATGCCATCCCGAGGTGACCGCGCTTTCAATCGTGCAGGGCAGGTCCGGCGATACCCAGTCACCTGCAAGGATGAGATTTGCAAACCGCGTTCGGGGTCCAGGGCGAAATGCCTGCATCGCCGGTGTGTGTTTGAGCGTGGCGCGCCGTTCCTTGACGACGCGGTACTGCGGCAGTCGATCGCGCGGTCGGTCGACGATGTCGGCGATCTCGCGCCACATGGTGGCCGCGATGACATCGGCAGATTGGCCGATCAGTTGATCTGCCGCGCTGACCGTGACGGTTGCCGTGCGGCCCCGGCGCATCAGCCATTGGCCAACGCCGCCCAGGACGCCGGTGAGGGACGTCGGGCCATCCGGCAGTTCGTCGTCGACATAAGTCACGTTGACGATGGGGGATGTTTCGAGGCCTTCCACGTCGATGCCCAGTCGGCGCAAGAGGGGCGACCAGAACGGTAGCGCCACGATCACGACATCTGTCTGCGCGAGTGGCACTGAACGCGACTCAAAAACGAGGTCTGTGATTCTCTTCTCGTCGTCCTGCCACCCGACGAGTCCGTCCGCCAGCGAAAGCGTGGCGCCGTGTGCCGTCAGCCATGCGGCCGCGGGGTCGACATAGGTTGCTGCAAGAGATGTCCCGGCCAGGAGAGGTGTCGGTCCCTGCCGTGCGCCATCGAACATCTTCCTGGCCGTGCGCCATAGAAGGCGGGAATCCGCTTCGGCCAGCGTCGTATTGAGCGCCGCCGTCGCCAGCGGTTGCCAGAAGGTCGGAACCGCCCGCGATGCCGAGAGCGCCCGCGTTGGCGGTGTCTGCGACGACGCGATTGCCAACTTGAGAACGCCGATGGCATCCCGCCAACTCAGTCGGCTGGTGGCGGGGAAACAATCTCCAGTTCTGATATCCCGCATCAGAATTTTGCCGGACGGTTCCGGGACCAGTGTCCCAAGCGATCCGATCGCCGCCAGATAACGCATGGTTGCCGAATTGGTCCCAATGACCACATGGGTTCCGTTGTCGATGGATATGCCGAGACGGCGGTCGACAAACGTGGCGCACCGGCCGCCGAGGCGAGGCGCAGATTCGTACAGAGCAACGTCGGTCCCCTGCATGGCGCAGCCGACGGCCGCGGCAAGCCCTGCAAGACCGCCGCCAATCACATGTACCTTCATGCCTTGAACACCAGCGTCGAAAGCGCGATCCAAATTCGCCGCCAACGAGGCAACACCAACCGCGGCGCATGAGAGCGCCATCCGCGACGGCGAAGCTCGCGCAAAAGGGCGCGATAGATATTGAGCATGGCGAGAGCAGGCCGGACAGTGCGTCGCATGTCCGAGGGCAGTAACGTATCGGCATGAACAAACCGAGCTTCAGCCAGCAAGGCAATGGCGAGCCAGGCCTTGCCGAAGCGGGCGTCGCGCAGGACGATCGCCGGATCGGCGGCGTCGATCGCGGCCGAATCGAGGGCTTCACGCGGAATGTAAAGCCGGCCGCGGCCACCGTCTTCCTCGACATCGCGCAGAATATTGGTGAGCTGCACGGCAATTCCGGCCGCGTCGGCAAACGCATTGGCACTTGGGCCGCGCCAGCCAAGAATGGCGAGGCACATGCGTCCGGGCATGCCCGCGACGCGCTGGCAATATCCCAACAGTGCTTCCGTCGTCGGTGCGCGCATTTCGCCGGCAAGATCCATGGTCATGCCATCGAGCAGGGCGTCGAGCCAGGCGCGGTCGATGCGGTATTCGGCGATGACCCGTTCGAGCCGAAAGGCGAGGAAGGCGTCATCGGCCGCCAATCGATGTCCACCATGACCCGACAGCCAGGTGCGCCAGGCGAATAGGGTTTCGGCGCCGTGTTCAGGGCCGTCAGCCAAGTCGTCGACCCGTTTGCACCAGGCGTACACGGTCGCGAATGCTTCGCGTTCGGCCACCGGCACCAGGCGGAGCGGCCAATAAAACGAACTTCCGGTCGACGCGGCAGCGTCATCCATGGCGCTTCGCCCCGATCAGGCGTGCGATGCCGGCAACTAAAGCGGCCGCCCAATCGATCGGCCGCAGCGCAATTCGCGCGGACCATGGGTCACCGGCGCGGAGCCGACCTGCGAGGCGACGCGCCAGGCACAAGATGGCAGCGCTTTGGGCGGAAAGGCGGCGCGAGACCAGGCGCATGGGAAGCGCGCCGGCGGCGGCGAGCAGCTGATCGACGTGAGCGAGAAGCAGCACGATCGCGTCGCTTCGGATGCGCGGATCGCGCGGCACGTGCTCGTGCGCAATCCAATCTCGCGGTAGATAGCTTCGACCAAGTGTTTCGAAGTCGGCACGCACATCTTGGATGTGATTGAGAATTTGCAATGCCGCGCATAGGGCATCCGATTCCGCTGCGCCCTCGGACTCGCCGTGCAAAGCCAGGAGGAATCTTCCGACCGGTGCGGCGGAGTATCGGCAGTAATCGTCGAGATCGCGCAAGGTCTGAATGGGCCAGCAGGAGGCATCGGAACGGAACGCGATCAAGAGATCGGCCGCACAGGAGAGCGGGATATTGCGGCTGTCGAGCGTCGTCCGGAGATGGCGGGAGAGGGGATCATTACCAGTTCCCTTGAGGCCGGCATCGAGGCGATCGAGCAACGCGAGTTTCTGCGATGCGGGGAGCGCGGGATCGTCGGCAATGTCATCGGCAGTGCGGGCGAAGGCATAATAAGCTTCGACGGTCGCGCGATGGTCGCGAGCGATAAACCAGCCCGCCACCGGAAAATTCTCGCGTTTGGCCGCGGCGATCGTATCGCGGTCGAAAGGAAGCGCTGCAGTGACATGGTCGTCGGGCGACATCGGCTCTATTCTAGGGATGTTCCCATGTCATTCCACCGGCATCGATCATGTCACAGAGCGCCTCCTATATCGCCGACCAGCTTCGCGCCGATGATCGCGACCGCTACCTGATGGCGCTGCTCGCCCCTGCCGATCGGCGGGCGGATCTCATGACGTTGTACGCTTTTGATGCCGAACTGGCGCGGATCAGGGGCCGCGTCTCGGAAGTGTTGATTGGCCGCATCAAACTGCAATGGTGGCGCGACGTGATCGCCGGCGTTTACGAGGGCAAGGGCGCGCCCAAGGGAAATCCGCTGACCGAGGCGCTCGCCGGGGCCATCGACCGTCGCAAGTTGACCCGTGAGCATTTCGAAAAAATGATCGCGACCCGCGAGCGGGACATGTCGGGCGACGAGCCCGATGGCGCCATGACGACGGTTGCCGATTTGGAGCGCTATGCCGAGGGCACCCAAGGCCGCTTGTTGTGGCTCGCTCTTGAAATTCTTGGCGTCTCGGATCAAGCCTCTCGTGACGCCGCACGTCATGTGGGCATAGCCTACGCCTTGTCGGGACTGCTTCGCGCGGTCGCCTTCGAAGCGCACGTTGGCGCGGCCAAGATTCCGCTGGCGGCCGGGGCGCCGCTCGCCGTTCTTTCACAGGACATGGCCTCGTGCGCGGCCGATCACCTTGCCCGCGCGCGGCAGCTGCGATCGCAGGTCGACCGCCGTGCCGTTCCGGCGTTGTTGTCGGCGGTCAGCGCCGGCTCATTTCTGAAGCGAGAGGCGGCCGGCGGTGGCGATTTGTTTCGCCAACATCCCGCGAGTGATACAACGAACCTGATAGCCTTGATGTGGGCTTGGGCGAGCGGCAGGTATTGAACGTTGACGACGCGATTGTCGCTGTTTCTCTTGGCGCTGCTGTGGGTGCTGCCGGCCTCGGCCGAGAAACATCTGCGCTTCGCCATGTGGGGGTTTCCGGCCGAAGGCGGTAACCCATACGCCGCGACGGCGCTGCCGGCGATTCTCTCCATCCCGGCTTTTTACGACGGGCTGACCCACATCGCGTATTCCGGCAACGTCGAGCCGCGGCTGGCGACGTCCTGGCATCGCGAGGACGAGCTGACGTGGTTTTTTGAACTTCGTCCTGACGTGAAGTTCGCCAACGGCGAACGTTTCGACGCCGCAGCCGTAATCGCAATGTTCGAATATTTGCTTTCGGCAGAGGGTCAAACGACGGCAGTCGGGCGCGAGGTCGCTGCGGTTGCTCGGGCTGAGGCGCGGGGACCGTTGACGGTGGCTCTGATCACCAAGACGCCGCGCCCTTTATTGCCGCGCGAAATCGCTACCGCGCGAATTCCCGCGCCCGGATGGTGGGCCACGGTCAATCGAGCGGGCCCGGTTCGCGACGCCGTCGGCACCGGGCCCTTCACCGTGTCGGCATGGACCGACAATCGCATCGAATTCGCCGCCAATCGCGCATCGTGGCGCGCGCCACGACTGGATCGCATGACAATGCTGTTGCTGCCGGATCAAAACAGCCGTCTGCAGGCGTTGCTGTCGGGCGCGGCCGATATCGCGACTTCAATCGGCCCCGACGACCGCCCAACCATCGAGGCCGCCGGCGGGCAGTTCGTCGCATCGCTGTGGGCTGGCGTCACCTCGATCATCTTCGTGTCAACCAAGCCGGGACCAGTTGCCGACGCACGGGTGCGGCGCGCGCTCAATTTTGCTGTAAACAAAGAGCGGATCGTCGACGCGCTGATGGGTGGCATGACCGTTGTCGCGTCTCAACCCGTGCCGCCCGGCGCCATCGGCTACAATCCCGATCTCAAGCCGTATCCCTATGACCCCGATCGGGCGCGGCAACTGTTGGCCGAGGCCGGGTACCCCGACGGTTTCGATCTGGTTATCGAAATGCCGCTCGGCATCGGCAACAACGCGGACGCCTGGCATGCGCAGATCGCGGCCGATCTCTTGGCGGTCGGCGTTCGCATGACGTTGCGGCCGATTTCAATGTCGACCAGCATTCAGAAAGTCTATGGCGGTGGCTGGGAGGGTGACGGCTATACCGCTGCGTTCAATACGCTGCCGTCGCTCGACGGTCTTCGCGTCGTGCGGCAGCATTCGTGCCTCTGGCAAAATCCGTGGTATTGCAATCCGGCGGATATGCCGCTGATCGAGGCGGCGCTCGTCGAGTCGGATCCGGACCGCCTCGACGCAACGCTCCGCCAGCTCTTCACGCGCTACCACGAAGATGCGCCGGGTTTGTTCCTGTTTCAGTTGCCCGGCTACGTGGCGCTCGGCCCGCGCGTCAGGAACTTTGCGACCGACTATGGCATCTACAATTTCGATGCGATCGATCTGGTGGACGAACCTTGATTCTCACCTTGGCGCCATCGGCGAAGGTCCGGTTGCGTAGTTGACGAGAACGTATTCGCGCGGCTCGTCGCCGTCGATGATCGAACGCACGACGATACTGTCGTCGGTGCCAATCCAGGCATCGCTGCGGCCGCTATGGTAGCGATCGGTGGCGAACGTGCCGGCGGGCGTCGTGATGGTTTCCGCGCCAACCCACAACTGCGGCACCTCGATGAACCTGGCGGTGATCGGCCGGCCAAGATCGCTTGAGGCCTCGATGCTGAAGTACCGGCTCAGCTGATCGCCCCCTTTGGCTTTGTCGTAAAACCAATAGTGCCAACCGT
>VGEM01000129.1 GCA_016869315.1 Alphaproteobacteria bacterium
GGCGGTTCCAGCCACGACAAATCCGACCGACGCCATGCCCGGCGGGCATTGGGCCCGCCGTCACGGTCGGGAGATGAGCGCGGATGGCCTCACCCCCAAGCACGGGGGGGGGGGGACATCAACACGACCGGGGGGGCCGGAATCTCACCCTAAAACTGGTCCGAAGAAACGGGGCTGGTCAATCGAATCTGTCCAACTGGCGGCGACAAAAGCAAGATACCAATCGCCAATGCCGCCCAAGAGTCGCATACTTGTCATCTGCTATTCTTGGGGAAGGGGGCAGTAACCATGTCCAAATCAGTCGAGGGATCTTTCACGCCGTCTGGCAGCGTCCTGATCGCGGCGGTGGCAGCGGTGGCGGCCGCGGTCGCCGGTTCGCCGCCGGTCTTCGCCCAGCAGCGCATCGAGGAAATCATCGTCACAACCCGCAAGCGTGCCGAGAACCTGCAGGATATTCCGCTGGCGGTAACAGCGTTCACCGGCAGCACGCTCGAACGCAAGGGGCTCGACGGCCTCGACGACGTGATCCGGTTGATACCCGGCGTGCAGATCGACCAGGGCACCTTTCCGCAGGATATCCGCATCGTCATTCGTGGCCTGTCGCCGACCCTCGGCCGGCAGAACGTGGCATTGCTGCTTGATGGCGTCGACGTCTCGAGCGAGTCGGTCCAGTCGGGCGGCGGTTCGCTGTTGATTAACCCGCGATTGTTCGACATGGAGCGGATCGAGATCGTCAAGGGGCCGCAGAGCGCGCTGTACGGGCGTTCGGCGTTCGCCGGCGCAGTCAACTACATCACCAAGAAACCGACCAACGAGTTTGAAGGCCGCGCAACGGTTCAGGCCGGACAAAGAAGCGATTTCGAGGGAACCGTCGGCGTCTACGGTCCGGCTGTTCCCGACCGGCTCTTTCTCGGGCTCAATGCGGCGGCGTGGAATTTTGACGGCTTCTATGACAACACGGTGACCGGCGCCGATCTTGCCGACAATGACGGATTCGGCGTCGCGGGCAGCGCTATTTTCAACCTTTCGGACGCGGCGAAGTTCACCGCGCGCCTCGAGCACACCGACGATCATATCGGCCAATCGGCGGCGACGTATGTCCCCGCCAACAGCGTCGCACCGATTCCACCGGCAGCGCTCGGTTTCGCCATCAGCCCCGCGGTGCCGACCATGACCCTATGGCGCGGGCCGGTCCCAGACGCGCGCCGGCTGCCGGCACCCCGCATTTCCGAGGATCCGCAGACTGGACGGGAATACAGAGGCAGCGACCGCAAGATCACCCGTATCGCCGGCACCCTCGAATGGGATTTCGACGCCGCGACGTTGACCTCGCTGACCCATTACGCCGCCGCCGACCTAAAACAGGCGATCGAGAACACGCGCCAGGGCAGTTTCAATCGATTGGTCTTCGCCACCACCTTCAAGACCTCGAACAAGACCCGGCTGTTCAGCCAGGAATTCAACCTCCGTGCGCCCGACGACGCGAGCTTCCGGTGGCTGGTCGGTGGCGTATACTGGCAAGAGAAGGTCGACCAGAACTCCTTCAACCTCGCTTGTCTCAATAATCGGGTGTTCCCGGGCTTGCCGTTCATTCCCTGTGGCCCCTTGATCGCGGCGCTGGCCGGAGCCACGCCCGACCACTGGGTGCGCGATACCGACCATTGGTCGGCGTTCGGCATGTTCGAGTTCGACGTGACCGAACAGCTGACGCTGCACGCCGAAGGGCGCTACGTCGACGAGGATTTGTTCGTCTCCGGCCCGAGCGGCCCGCGTGTCATCGATAGTTTCGGTTTGGCAGGCCCGCCGACAACCCGGCCGCCGGCAACCCCCTCTCGGGGCGCCACCGACGCCGACAGCTATTTCACGCCCCGATTCTCGGTCGAGTACCAGGCGACCGACGACGCCGTGCTGTATGCCTCGGTGGCCCGCGGCGCCAAGCCGAGCGGCATCGCGACCACTGGCGCCGGGGCGGGAGGATTCGACCCCGACCTGTTCCGGTTCCAACGCGAAAGCATGTGGGTCTACGAGGTCGGCGCAAAGTCGACCTGGGCGGACGGCCGCGTGGTCGCCAACGCTGCCGCTTACTACGAGGACTTCTCCGGCAAGCAGACGACCTCGCAGATTCTGCGCGCCAATGGGTTGCTCGGAACCCTGATCGTCAACGCCTCCGCGGCCGAGGTGAAGGGTTTCGAAGCCGATCTCGCCTGGGCGGCCACTGAAAACCTCAACCTGTCGGCCGGCTATGCTCTGGTCGACTCGAAATACAAGCGGTTCGTCACCAACACCGGCGGGCCGGCGACGATCGCGGCGGTCGGCAACTGCCGGCCGGTCACCGTCGGCACCTCGCGGCTGTGCGAGGTCGACCGTTCAGGAAACGAATTGGAAGACGTGTCCAAACACTCGCTGGTGCTGGGCGCGGCATACACCACGCCTCTGACCGGCGACATCGACTGGCTGATCGAGACGGATGTGCAGTACCGCGACAACCGTTTCGACGAATCCGACAATGTTCTGATCATGCCCGGCTACTGGCGGGCTGATCTGCGCGTCGGATTGACAAGCAAAAAATGGGAGGTTGTCGCGTACGCCAACAACGTCTTCAACGACGACACGGTGGAGACCGCGTTCGCCAACACCGATTTCTCCACCATTCGGATCGCTGCCTTTCCGCCACCCTTCACGTTCGTTCTCGCTAATTCGCTCACGGCGCAGTTGCCCGACAAGCGCCAAATCGGCGTGCGTGCGTTGTATCGATTCTGAGCCGGAAGGCTTTGCCCGGGATCCGCGTCCAGCGTGGGGCCGTGATGTGAGCCGACATTTCCCAGATCGGCCCGCCGCGTCGCCGACTATATTGCCGGCATGACAGATCGGTTTGCGCTCGACGAGCACACGCGATTGTTCGATCCCCTGGTCAAGCCTTAGGAGTGTCGACGCGCCTATCCCATGGGCGCTGGCGGTGCGGGCGGTTCCAGCCACGACAAATCCGACCGACGCCATGCCCGGCGGGCATTGGGCCCGCCGTCACGGTCGGGAGATGAGCGCGGATGGCCTCACCCCCAAAGCACGGGCAACATCAACTTGCGAAGGCTTGCTGGATGTTACCGTTCCCGCGTATGAACCGCTGATCATGACCAATCCCTTCGCCCAGCTTCTCGAAATCGTCCGATCGGCCGTCCAGGCCCTGGTCCAGGACGGCAAAATGAAGCCCGTGACCGATGCCGATCTGGCCCGGATCGGGGTCGACCCGCCGCGCGAGGCGGCCCATGGGGAACTCGCCACCAATGCCGCCATGGTGCTGGCCAAGCCTGCGGGCTTGGCGCCGCGGGCGCTGGCGGGGATGCTGGTCGAAAAGTTGACCGCCCAACCTGCCATTTCCGGGGCCGATATTGCGGGCCCCGGGTTCATCAATTTTCATTTAAAGCCAGATATTTGGCGCGAACATCTCAGAGACATTCTCAAGTCGGGCGTGAACTACGGTGACTCGGCCCTGGGCGCTGCCAAAGCGGTCATGGTCGAGTACGTCTCGGCCAACCCGACCGGTCCGATGCACGTCGGCCACGCCCGGGGTGCCGTGGTGGGCGATGCCCTGGCGCGTCTACTGGCGAAGGCCGGGTTCAAGGTCACTAAGGAGTACTACGTCAACGATGCGGGCGCGCAGGTGGCTTGGGCCGCCCGCGCGCTTAGGCTTCGCTATCGCCAGGTTCTTGGCCGCCTGACCGAAGAGCAGTTCCAGGACGCCTTGGCGCGAAAGGAGGTCGAGTACGGCGGCACATATTTGATCCCTCCCGCAGAGGCCTTGGCCAGGCGAGATGGCGATAAGTGGGCGTCAATCAACGACGAGGATATCTGGCTGCCGGCACTCCGGGATTTCGTGGTCGAGCAGATGATGGGGCTGATCAAGGAAGACCTCGCGGCCCTTGGGGTCGCGCACGATGTGTTTACGTCGGAGAAAGCACTGGTTGACAAGGGCGCCGTGGCCGCCGCGGTCGACTATCTCACGGCACAGCAATTGATGTATCGGGGCGTGCTTGAGCCACCCAAAGGCATGAAGCCCGACGATTGGGAACCCCGCCCGCAGCTCTTGTTCAAGGCAACGTCGTTCGGCGATGAAATCGACCGGCCGCTGCAGAAATCCGACGGTAGCTGGACCTATTTCGCGAGCGATATCGCCTATCACAAGAGCAAGGTCGATCGCGGTTTCCCGGCCCTGATCAATGTTTTCGGCGCCGATCACGGCGGCTATGTCAAACGCCTGACGGCCGCGGTCAAAGCACTGTCCGGCGGCAAGACGACGCTCGATGTGCTGCTCTGCCAGATGGTGCGGGTGCTCAATAACGGCGAGCCGGTGAAGATGTCCAAACGGGCAGGGACCTTCATCACGCTCCGCGAGCTGGTGGATGCGGTCGGTAAAGACGTCGTTCGCTTCGTCATGCTGACGCGCAAGAACGATGCGCCGTTCGATTTTGATTACGCCAAGGTCACCGAGAAGTCGCGCGACAATCCGGTGTTCTATGTTCAGTACGCTCACGCCCGGGGCCGGTCGGTGTTTCGTCACGCGTCCGAAATGTTTCCGGGGATCGACTTGTCGGACGCGGCGTTGGCTCGCGCGCCACTGGAACGCTTGATCGACCCTGATGAGAACGGCGTGCTCAGACTGGCGGCGCAATGGCCGCGTACGGTCGAAGCGGCGGCGCTCGCGCGCGAACCCCATCGGGTGGCGTACTTCCTGTACGATCTGGCATCTCAATTCCATGCGTTGTGGAACAAAGGCAATGACGCCGCCGAGCTCCGCTTTCTGCAGGCGGGCGACCGCGAGGTTTCGCTAGCGCGGCTCGCGCTTGTCCGCGGCGTCGGGCTGGTGATAGCGTCAGGGCTTGCTGTGTTCGGCGTTGAACCTGTCGAGGAGATGCGCTGATGTCCGACAATCGCGAAGACCCGCCTTTCAACAAGGAAGACGCGCCCGCCGACGGCCGCGAAGGCGGGCCGGTCGCTCGGCCGTTCACCGAAGACGTTTTCGACGATGAGTATTACGGCCGCCGTGGCGTCAAGGTGCGCTGGAGCGCGCCGCTTGGACTTGCCGTCGGTGTCGTCATCGGGGCGGCGCTCGCCGGTGGGGGCGCGTGGTACATCATGCGAGAACCCACCAGCGCCAGCGCCCCCGAACTCGTCAAGGCCCAAGCGACGCCCTACAAGGTCAAGCCTGAAAATCCGGGCGGCATGAAAGTCGAAAATGCCGATGCCACGGTCTACGACCGGGTTACCAAGAGCACCCCGCAACGTCCGACCGAAAATCTGCTGCCGGCGCCCGAACAGCCGAAGACGCCGCCAAAGATCGCCGAACCGTCGCCGCCGCCGAAGCCGACCGCGGGAGGATCCAAGGCTGACGGCGAAGTCGAAGGCATCGTCGCCGACATGATCAAAAACATGGAGGCCCAGCAGGCGGCGGCTAAGGCCTCGATTCCGGAGAGCGCCAAGTTGCCCGAAGTGGTTCCATCGATGGTCGCTCCTGTTGCCTCAGCGCCGGCAACACCGGCACCGGTCCCAACGCCGGCAACCATACCGGCACCCACACCGGCACCCACACCGGCACCCACACCGGCACCGGTTTCGGCGACCGCCGCGGCCCCGCCGCCAACGGCTGTGGCGCCGGCTGTTGCGCAGTCGCCGGCGTCAGCCCCGGTGGAACAGGTCGCTTCGCTGCCGGCTGGATCATTTGCAGTGCAGTTGGCGGCTGCACAATCCGAGCAGCAGGCGATGGGCGAGTGGACGCGCGTGTCCGCCAAGCATGGCGAGGCGTTGACGGGTCTGAGCCCGAGCGTCATTCGCGCCGATCTCGGCGAACGGGGCATCTTCTTCCGTCTCCGGGCCGGTCCGTTGGCCGACAAAGCCGCGGCCGATGCGCTGTGCGAGACCCTTAAGGCCGCGAACGAGGCCTGCATCGTCGTGCCGCCCTGACGGCGTATGACGGCGTCCTCTGCGTCCCGACCGCCGCTCGCGGCTATCTTTGGCGCCTCCGGCCTGACCCTGACCGAGCACGAGCGCGCGTTCTTTCGGGAGTCCCGGCCGGTCGGCTACATCCTGTTCGCCCGCAATGTCCAAACACCGGAACAAGTCAGCGCGCTCGTCTCCGATCTGCGCGGCCTTGACCCCACCCACGACCCGCTGATCCTGATCGATCAGGAGGGCGGTCGGGTCCAACGACTGCGCCCGCCGCACTGGCGGTTCGCGCCCTGCGGCGCCGATTTTGGAAAGCTGTTCGCCACCAATCCCGAAGCCGCGCGACGCGTGCTGCGCCTCAACATGAACTTGATCGGGCGCGAATTGGTCGACCTCGGCATCGACGTCGATTGCGCGCCGGTGCTCGACGTTCCTGCCGCCGGCGCCCACGACGTTATCGGCGATCGTGCTTACGGGTGTACGCCCGACGTCGTCGCCGAGCTCGCCGGCGTCGCGGCTGAGGGGCTGGTCGATGCGGGCGTGATCCCGGTGATCAAGCACATTCCCGGGCACGGCCGGGCGACCGCCGATAGCCACAAGGAGCTTCCGCTAGTCGATGCCGACATTGCGACATTGCGCAATACGGATTTCCAGGCCTTCGCCCGCTATGTTGCGAGCGCGACAGACCCGGCCTTTGCCATGACGGCGCATGTTGTTTATCGCGCGATCGACCCTGACAATCCGGCCACCCTGTCATCCCGTGTCATATCCGACATCATTCGCGGCGAAATCGGGTTTCGGGGTCTGCTGATGAGCGACGATTTGTCCATGCATGCCCTGGTCGGCAGCTTCGAGGATCGAACCGAGCGGTCGCTCGCGGCCGGCTGCGATGTCGTGCTTCATTGCAATGGCGATATGACTGAAATGACGGCCATCGCCCGGGCGGCGGCGCCGATCGGAGACCGGGCGCGGGCGGCGCTCGATACCGTTGCGCCGCTCCGCCGCAAACCGCGGCGCGACGTCGGCGATGTGATGGCGGCCGAGGTGATTGTCATCAACGCCCTCAGGCGGGCATAAACCGATGATCGAAGACGTCACTACGTTCGTCGCCATCGCCATCCCCGCCGTCTTCGCCATAACCCTGCACGAGGCCGCGCACGGCTACGCGGCGCTTGCTTTTGGCGATTCGACCGCCGCCGAACAGGGGCGCTTGTCGATCAACCCCATCCGGCACATCGATCCCTTCGGCACCATCATTCTGCCGACGATGCTGGCGTTGGCCGGCGCTCCCGTTTTGGGGTGGGCCAAGCCGGTTCCGGTCAACTTCAATCGCCTGCGGTCGCCCCGGTCGGACATGGTTTGGGTGGCGGCGGCCGGGCCTGCCATGAACATGGCGCTTGCTTTCATCGCCGCCGGCGTTTTTCACATGGCGGGCCGCGAACCAACCGGATGGTGGTTTTTCGCCCAGATGCTGGCGATCAATGCCCTGACCATCAATGTGCTGCTGGCCGTGTTCAATATGATCCCTCTGCCACCCTTGGACGGCGGCCGAGTCGCCGTCGGATTGCTGCCCCTGGGGCCTGCGCGACGCTTGGCGCGGGTCGAGAAATACGGCATGTTCATCCTCATCGGCATATTGGTAGTATTGCCCTGGTTGGGCGACGCACTAGGGGTCGATCTCAACGTGTTTGGTTGGGTTGTCCCCCCGATCGTTGATGCCATCGTCGAACAGATCGCCCGGATCACCGCGCCGGACGGATTCTAAGCCTGCGGTCGAGAAGGTCTTGATGTCCGAGCTTGCAACCACGTTTGAGGAAGATCCGCCGCGCCAGCCCGGTTTAGGCGAGGGTTTTATCCTTGCGCTCTCGGGCTACGAAGGCCCGATCGACGTGCTGCTGACCATGGCGCGCGATCAGAAGGTCGATCTCAAGAACATCTCGATTCTCGCGCTGGCCAATCAATACCTTCTGTTCGTTGAACGGGCGCGCAAATTTCACCTTGAACTTGCCGCCGATTATCTGGTGATGGCGGCCTGGCTTGCATATCTCAAATCGAAACTTCTGCTGCCGCCCGATGATACCGGCGATCAGCCGTCGGCCGAAGAAATGGCCGACGCCCTCAAGTTCCAGCTCATGCGCCTCGAAGCCATGCAGCAGGCGGGCGCGAAGCTGTTTCAGCTGCCGATCCGTGGCGTCAATTTTTTTGCCCGAGGCATGGCTGAAGGCCTGCCGGTCTCCTACCGGCCGGTCTACGACGTGTCGCTGTATGACCTGCTCAAGGCCTATGCGGCGCAGCACAGGGACCGGGCCGTCAGCGCGCTCGAAATCGAGCCGTTCGATCTTTTTTCCATCGAGGAGGCGATCGAGCGCCTGCGGGCGGTTCTTCCCGGCGTTCCCGATTGGAGCTCCTTGTTCAGTTACCTGCCGCAGGGTATCCGTCAGCCGCTGATGCGCCGCTCGGCCGTCAGCACAACTCTGGTCGCGGCGCTCGAACTCGTGCGCCAAGGCCGCGCCGACATCCGCCAGGATGGCGGTGCGTTTTCACCCATTTTTATCAAGTCAGCACAGCGTCAAGCCGTTCATGAACAAGATTGATCCCGAGGATACCACCCGCGCCGACGACCTCGACGCCACCATTTCAACGCCTGCGATGCCGGATCCGGCGCAGGTTCACGAGGTCGTCGCCGAGTTGGCGGCGGAGGAAAGTGACGCCGCCCGTATGCGTCGCGAGCAGGATGTCCGGATCGTCGAAGCCCTGTTGTTCGCGTCCTCTGAACCAGTGACCGAGCGCGCCCTTAGTGAACGTCTTGGGGCAGGGGCCGACATCACCGGGTTACTCGAGGACTTGCGTGGCCTTTATGCCGGCCGGGGTATCGAACTGATCCAGGGCAATGGCCGCTGGTCGTTCCGCACGGCGCCTGACCTGACCGATCGCGTCAAACTCGAGAAGCTGGTCCCGCGCAAGTTATCGCGGGCCGCCATCGAAACCCTCGCCATCATTGCCTATCACCAGCCCGTCACCCGCGCCGAGATCGAGGAGATCAGGGGCGTCATGGTCTCGCCGGGGACCGTCGAAATCCTCCTGGAAGAGGGCTGGATCAAGCCCAAGGGCCACAAGAACGCGCCGGGACGCCCGGTGCTGTGGGGAACAACCAATTCCTTTCTCGATCACTTTGGCCTGGAATCGATCCAGGACCTCCCGGGTATCGACGAGTTGAAGGCCGCCGGATTGCTCGATTCCCGCCGCGGCTTGTCGGCCTATGGGAGCCGTGCTGCCGATGACGGCGCGGCGCCGTTCGATACCGATCAGAGCGACGAAGCGCTTGAGCCACTGCGTGACGACGATTCCGGCCAGGCAGAATCAAGTGGGGAGGGGGTTTCCGAACCCTCCTGAGCGCCCTAAATAAGGCATGA
>VGEM01000130.1 GCA_016869315.1 Alphaproteobacteria bacterium
CCTCACCAGTTATTTCGGGCCGGTGAAAAGTCCCTGGCACGCCAAGTCGCGCCCTGACGATCTGGTGCCGGGCGGCTCTTCCGGCGGCTCGGCGGCGTCGGTTGCGGCGCATCTCGTCATGGCGGCAACCGGCACGGACACCGGTGGTTCGATCCGCCAGCCGGCGAGTTTTTGCGGCATCGTCGGGGTGAAGCCCACCTACGGTCGCTGCTCGCGCTGGGGCATCGTCGCGTTCGCGAGTTCGCTGGATCAGGCCGGGCCGATGACCCGCACCGTGCGCGATGCGGCCATCATGCTCAACGCCATGACCGGCCACGATCCCAAGGATTCGACGTCCGCTCCGGTTGCCATGCCGGATGTCGAGGCGGCACTTGGCGCGGGCATCAAGGGTCTCCGCATCGGTATCCCCAAGGAGTACCGCCCCGACGGCCTCGATGCCGAAGTGGCGGCGCTGTGGGACAAGGGCATCGCCTGGGTCAAGGCCGCCGGCGCCGAGGTGGTCGAGATTTCGCTGCCGCATACCAAGTATGCGCTGCCGACTTATTACATCGTCGCGCCTGCTGAAGCCTCGTCGAACCTCGCCCGCTATGACGGCGTGCGCTATGGCCTCCGCGTACCGGGTGCGTCGCTCGATGAGATGTACGCAAGAACCCGCGCCGCCGGCTTCGGCCGCGAGGTCAAGCGCCGCATTTTGATCGGTACCTACGTGCTCTCGGCCGGGTATTACGACGCCTATTATATCAAGGCGCAGAAGGTCCGCGCGCTGATCGCCAAGGACTTCGACGACGCCTTCGCCAAAGTCGACGCGATTCTGACGCCAACCGCGCCGAGCACGGCATTCGGGCTGAACGACAAGACCACCGATCCGGTGGCGATGTATCTGAACGACGTTTTCACGGTGCCGGCGTCGCTTGCTGGCATCCCCGGCGCGTCCATTCCGGCCGGACTCTCGAACGATGGCCTTCCGCTTGGTTTGCAAGTGCTGGCAAAGCGCTGGGATGAAGCGACTATGTTCCGCGTCTGCCAGGTGCTGGAGGACGCCGCCCACTTCCCAGGCTATCCGGCGGGGGCTGGACGATGATGTGCACCGCCGCGGGCAATCCAAGATGTCATCCCGGCGAAAGCCGGGATCCATGTATCCATGTCGCAAGACCTGAGTACGAAAATCTGGATTACTGCTTTCGCAGGAATGAAATCGAAATAGGTTGCTCTTCCGTTGCGATTCTTGCCCAACCAGTCGTTTCTGGTGGTGGCCAATGACCTACTTGCTCAAGGGCGACACCGGCGAGTGGGAGGTCGTGATCGGCCTTGAAGTCCACGCCCAGGTCATCTCGGAATCAAAGTTGTTTTCCGCCGCCTCGACATCGTTCGGGTCCGAGCCCAACGACAACGTTGCCTTCCTCGATGCCGGGATGCCGGGCATGCTGCCGGTGGTGAACCAGACCTGCGTCGCGCAAGCGGTGCGGACCGGGCTTGGGCTCAAGGCCAAGATCAACCATCGCAGCGTGTTCGCGCGGAAGAATTATTTCTACGCCGATCTGCCGCTCGGCTATCAGATCAGCCAGTACGATGCGCCGATCGTGGGCGAGGGCACGCTGGTCCTCGACATGCCCGACGGCAGTTCACGGTCGGTTGGCATCGAGCGGCTGCACCTCGAGCAGGATGCCGGCAAGTCCATCCACGATATCCATCCGACGAAGTCCTTCATCGATTTCAATCGCGCCGGCGTGGCGTTGATGGAGATTGTTTCCAAGCCCGATCTCCGCAGCCCGGAAGAGGCCGGCGCGTACTTGAGAAAGCTGCAGTCGATCCTGCGCTATCTCGGCACCTGCGACGCCAACATGGAAGAAGGCAACATGCGCTGTGACGCCAACGTCTCGGTCCGGCCCAAGGGTTCGACCGAATTGCGGACGCGTTGCGAGATCAAGAACGTCAACTCCGTGCGCTTGGTCATGCAGGCGATCGAGCACGAGGCTCGGCGCCATATCGCGGTGTACGAAGCTGGCGGAACAATCAAGCAGGAGACGCGGCTCTACGATCCTAATCGCGGCGAGACGCGGTCGATGCGGTCGAAGGAATTCGCCCACGATTATCGCTATTTCCCCGATCCCGATCTGCTGCCGCTTGAGTTCGACGATGCGTTCGTCGCCGCGATCCAGAAGACGCTGCCTGAGTTGCCCGACGACAAGAAAGACCGGTTCATCAAGAGTTACGGCCTGACGGCCTATGATGCCGGCGTGCTGGTGGCCGAAAAGGACACGGCCGCGTATTTCGAAGAGGTTGCCAAGGGCCGCGACCCCAAGGCGGCGTCAAACTGGGTGATTTCAAATTTGTTTGGCCTGTTGAACAAGCTGAACGTCGACATCGCCAAGAGTCCGATTTCCGCGCACCAATTGGGACAGCTCCTCGATCTGATCAAGGACAACACGATCTCGGGGCGCATCGCCAAGGACGTTTTCGAGATCATGGCCGAGACCGGCAAGGACCCGGCGGCGATCGTCCAAGAGCGCGGGTTGAAGCAAGTCACCGACACCGGTGCGATCGAGCAAGCAGTCGATCAGGTGCTGGCCGCCAACGCCGACAAAGTCGCGCAGTTCCGCGCCGGCAAGGAGCAGGTGCTGGGTTGGTTTGTCGGACAAGTGATGAAGGCGACTCAAGGCAAGGCGAACCCCGCCATGTGCCAGGCGTTGCTGAGGAAGAAGCTCGCGCCATGAGCGCGCCCGTGGCCGCGGCCGCCAACGCTGGCGAGCGCCGCTATACCGGCAGGATCGCGGTGATCGCCCTGGCGGTGATGCTCGGCTTTGTCGTGTTGGGATATCTCTTTACATTGCCGGCCACATGGTTGCGATCATTCGGCGCCGAAATTGCCTATCGCGCCGAAGCCGACCCAAATCCGCCGCTGCCCGACGACACCCGCCAGACACTGCGGCGCGAAGACGTTGCCAATCGGCTGATCTGCATGGCGTCGATCCCGTCTTTCGATTGGGACAAGATGATAGTCGTGCCGAGCGGGCAGTCGTTGGCCGCACATCCGGTTCTTGGCGCGGTGACATGGGCCGCAGGTGATCTGGCCGACACCGATCAGCTGCTCAACCGAGACGATCGCTACCAGTTGATTGCGCTTGTGTCCGAAGGCGCGGTCGTGGCGCACGAACTGTTCTACACCTTTTGGGGTGACCTCTCGGCGCTGGCGCGGCCCGAGGGGTTCACGCGATCCGATGCGATTTTCAAGGCTGCGAGCCGGGGCGGCCGCTATCTTCTCAGCGTCGCCGATGGCGCGTCGCCATCCGAATGTCCGCCTCAGGAACAGGTTCGCCGATGATCGATCTCTATACGTTTCCGACCCCGAATGGCTGGAAAGCCTCGATCATGCTTGAGGAATTGGGCGTGCCGTACAATGTGCACCTTGTTCACATCGGCAAGGACGATCAGTTCAAGCCCGAGTTCCTGAAGATCAGCCCCAACAATAAGATTCCGGCCATCGTCGACAGCGAGGGCCCCGACGGCAAGCCTATCAGCGTGTTCGAATCCGGCGCGATCCTGGTGTATCTGGCGCAGAAGCATAAAAGCGCTTTACTGCCCGCCGATCCGCGCGGCTTCACCAATACCTTGCAATGGGTGTTCTTCCAGATGGCGAGCGTTGGGCCGATGTTCGGCCAGATGGGCTACTTCGTCCGCTTCGCCAAGGAAAAAATTCAACACGGCATCGACCGCTACACCAACGAGAGCAAGCGCATCTTGGGGGTGATGGATCGGCAGCTCGCGGACAATGCCTTCCTCGCTGGCCCCAACTACTCCATCGCCGACATCGCCTGCCACGGCTGGGTGATCTCGGTCGATCGCATGATGGAAGGTCTTGGTCCGTGGCCTAACGTCAAACGCTGGCACGAGACCGTAGGCGCACGTCCGGCGGTGCAGCGCGGCATCAAAGTGCCGGTGTTGCCGCCGAGTTGAGGGAGAAGCGGGTTGGGCGTCGACGATTGCTATAATATCCGCGATCTGCGCCGCCTGGCCGAGCGGCGCCTGCCGGCGCCAATTTTCAATTACATCGATGGCGGCGCCGACGACGAGCGTTCGCTTCGCCGCAACACGGATGTTTTCGACGACTATGAGCTGATGCCCCGGGTGCTGGTCGACACGACCAAGATCGATCTCCGCACCAAGGTTCTGGGGTCCGAGATCGACCTGCCGCTGTTCCTCTCGCCAACCGCGTTCAACAAGCTGTTTCACCACGACGCCGAAGCCGCGGCGGCGCGGGTGGCGGAAAAATTCGGCACCATCTATGGCCTGTCGACGCTGGCGACCACCAGCATCGAGGACATCGCCAAGGTCAACCAGGGACCCAAGCTGTTCCAGGTCTACGTCTTCAAGGATCGTGGACTGACGCGCGAGTTCGTCGCCCGCTGCAAGGCGGCCAGGTTCACCGCCATGGCCCTGACGGTCGACGTGCCGATCGCCGGTAATCGTGAACGGGACTACTACACCGGCATGTCGATGCCGCCGCGCCCCACCTTGAAAAGCTGGGCGAGTTTCGTGCTCCATCCCGAATGGAGCCTCAATATGTTGCTCCATCCCGAATTCGGTGTCGCCAATGTGCGGAGCAGCGCCCAATCGGGCATCAGCGGCTCGATCTCGGTGATCGACTACATCAACCAGCAGTTCGATCGCAGCATCACCTGGAAAGACGCCGAGTGGCTTGCGCAAGAATGGGGTGGTCCGCTTGCCATCAAAGGCGTGCACACGGCCGAGGATGCCAAATGCGCACATGAATCGGGCGCCAGCGCCGTGATGGTTTCGAACCATGGTGGACGGCAGCTCGACAGCGTGCCCGGCGTGCTCGACATGATCCCGCCGATCGTCGATGCGGTCGGCGGCGAAATCGAAGTCATCTGCGACGGTGGCGTCCGGCGCGGCACTCATGTGCTCAAGGCGTTGGCGCTCGGCGCGACGGCGTGTTCGACGGGCCGCGGTTACCTCTATGGCCTTGCGGCCGGCGGGGCGAGGGGGGTCGAACGGGCGCTCACGCTACTCAAGGCCGAGATCGAGCGTGATATGATTCTGCTCGGGTGCAATAGTGTTTCCGAGATTTCGAGGGCGCATATTCAACGGCGGAGGTGATCATGGCGCACGTCACATCGGCTTTGGCCGCAATGCTGTTGACCGGGTCCGCGTTCGCGCAGGAACCCGCGAAGATCGCGCTCGATCTGGGCGATGAAACCCAGATTCAAGAGTTCATCATTGGCGTCGATGACCTTGACCGCGCCCGCGATGTCTACACGGAGGCGTTCGACTGGCAGGTCAAATACGCCGGCCGCGCCGATCTCGGGATGACCAACCTTTGGCGGCTTGATCTCAAGGCCAAGGTCGACGAAGTCCTGGTCGGCAATGCCGAGTCCAAGTACGGCTTCGTGCGTCTCGTCCATATCGACAAGGCCGAACGCAAAATCGCCCGCCCCAACGGCAGTTGGTTCGATACCGGCGGCATGTTGAACCTAAACGTGCTGGTCAAAGACCTGGACGGCACGATCGCCACCCTTCGTCGTCATGGCTTTCATGGATTCGCCGAGGCCGAGTCTTACGTTTATCCGACCGGCGCCACTGGCAAGAGCATGATGATGATCGGCCACGACGACGTGGTGATCTCGTTCCAACAGCGTATCTCACCGCCGTTGGCCGGCTGGCCACTCTTCACCGGCGCCACCCATATCGAGACCGGCTATCAGATCGTCACCGACATCGCCGCGTGGAACGACTTCTGGACCAAAACCGTCGGCCTTTCGGCGCGCGAGCTTCGCGAGCGCAAAGCCGACAAGCCGATCGGCGCCAACGATTACCGCCTGCCGCACAACACCAAGGGCCTCGACGACAGCAAGCAGGGCGGGGCCTATCCGCGCAAGGGCGGCGAGCAGCTTCTCGGCGTGCGGCAGTTCACGAACGCAGCCGGCGCCGACTATGCGGATCGCGCCGCGCCGCCGAACCTCGGCATTGTAGGCATCCGACTGCCGATGAAGGATGTCGATGCGTTGGCGGCGCGGATCGCCGCCGCCAAGATTCCGTTTGCCGCTCCCATGCAGGTCTACAACCTGCCGCCCTACGGCAAGGTCAAGGGCTTTGCCGTGCGTCAGCCCGGAGGCTCGGGGCTGTGGACCGAGTTCTTCGAGATGAATCCCGCGTCGATGACGGCTGCCGAGATGAAGGCGTTTCTGTCGCGCGATCGCAAATCGACCTGGGTTCCGACCGGAATGCGCGGCGGCGGCACGTCGACCTTCAACGCCGACGGTACGGCCGAAGTCACCTGGAGCACGGGGAAGGCGGTCGGGCGCTGGGCGTTGAAGGGCAACGCCATCTGCACCGAGTGGACGACACTACGCGACGGCCGCGAGAGTTGCGCGATCTACTATCAGGTCGGCGACAAGGTGTATCAGTCGTACACCATGGCCGATCAGCCCGAGGGGCTGAATACGTACGAATAGGCTGAAATCCGGGTCTGTTCGGTCGAGGAACGCGAGAAGCGGCGTTCACACAGTTGTCATTCCGGCGAAAGCCGGAATCCAGAGGTTTCTGGTTTGATCGCAAAAGCGAACAACAAGGATCCTGGCTTTCGCCAGGATGACGGCGGACGACATTGCCCCTCGTCACGCGGATTAAGCCTGGCGTGAAAATAGTGTGGGCGTCGATAACGACATCGATTGGAATCAGAAACTATAGATCAGCGCGACCTTGGCGAGCGTGTCGGTCTTGTTCAGCGTCGGTGCAGGCGGATCCGAATTGCGGCGAACGTTGATTGAGAAGCGTCCCGAGAACGAGCGGGTCAGCTTCGAGGTAATGGCGATGGTGTCTTCGATCTTGCTGCGATCGCTGTCCCACCAAACCGCGAACTGGTTTTCGATCTTGGCGGTATCCGAGATGATCCACTCGAAATTGATGATACCGCGGCCGAACAGCTTTTTCTGCACCGGGCCGATCAGGACGGGCACCTTGCTATAGCGATAGCCGGGGCCAGCCTCGATCGCGAGCAGGATGGCGTCGGTCCTGATGATCCGGTAGCCGGCGCCGACGCCGCCGTCGAGTTCGTAGTTGTATCCCGAGAAGCGGTCGTCGTCGTAGTTGATGAAGCCGAAGCCGTAGAGGCCGTCCATGATGTCGATGTTCGACTGGGCGCCGACCATCCAGCGCTGGGCAATGGTGATGGCGCCGTTGTCGGCCAGTTCAAACAACGCCTTATACGTGTCCTGCACCCGGCCGGCGCGATAGGTGACCTTGGCGTCGAGGTCAAGCTGGCGGCGCTCGGTATTGCCATTGGCGTAGGCGCCGCCGGCGGCAAACTCGCCGATCCACTGACGCTGCGGCGCCGCGGGCGCTTGCCCGTTCATTTGCATCTGGGCGGCGGCGGAAGCCGCGGAGCCCGCGATCATAAGTGCCGCCAAAGCGGACGTTTTGAAGTTCGTCATGGTGACCCCACCAATGCTGTCGTGGCCGGGTCATTGCTTCTTTGCCCGGCCTGTTCACCGGGCATCATGGCGGGCAAGTATTAAGAGGAGGTTGCTAACGTTGACTTTGCCGCCCCGGGCCGTCATTTTGCCGTCAATTCCGAGCGTTACGGCCCGTTTCTGAACGGGTTCCGCCTCATCCGGAGGGATGGCCGAGTGGCTGAAGGCGGCGGTTTGCTAAACCGTTATACGGGACTAAAACCCGTATCGAGGGTTCGAATCCCTCTCCCTCCGCCACGCACCACTAGGGGTCGCTGCGCTAACTTTACGAGATCCGCTTTTCGGTGCGTCTACAGCCTTGATTTGATTGATTCCGACCACTCAAAAGACGGACCTGAGCAAGTTAGAAACGCTTGCTACAGCGCCCCAAATCGGCAGGCATTTCATTTTGAGCACGCGATTTGCTCAAAAGCTGTTGACCATAGCGAGTTAGTTAAAACTCAATAAAATCAAGCATTTAGCCTCGGTACGTCTTTTTTCCCGCGTTTTTGAGAGGCGTACCTAGCCTTGCTCAGGTCAACAGGTTTAGCCCAAATCACGGTTTTATGCGGGTTTCAAGCGGTGGGGATTCGAACCAAGAGCATAATTCTATAAGTCCTTATGTAGGCTATCTTCGGGAACGCAACCCTATTCAAGGATGTATGAAGAAATTGATGGGTCTGGGCCACTTATGCGCGCGCAAACACAAACGAACAAAACTGACACTGCATCGATTGCCTTTTACCTTGGGGGTGCTGGAGTAGCGCTCTTGGCGCTGATACTCGCGCTAGAACCCGATGTCGGTTTTACGGCGCCCTTCGTATGGATGGCAATTTTCTGGGCTTTGCAGATCGGTGTCGGGTTAGCCACGTTGCAGTGTGCACTTTTTCTGATTACTCGTGTTGATAGAGTTCAGCAACTTCCTTTGTGGGTAGTTGTAATTGCAAGTGGTATCGCTAGTTCCATTTTTCTTTCGCCGATTTACTGGCTGATCGGCGAGGGCCTAATGGAACAGGTTCTTGGTTTTCCTGTCAGGGTCGATGCTGATGGAGCTGTCGAGGTCGGTCTTACCTTCGGTATACCCGCAATCTTGGAAGAGTTTGTTGACATAGTCGGCCCGGTTACTGCCGCATGGGCATTGATATCCTGGCCACGCCTACAGCGTTTGGTCCCGCCATTACTGAATACGCCGCTAACAACGAGCGCTGAATCTGATCCGCTTATTACATCGTTACCCGAACAAGATGGTGCTCTGTTAAAACCAGCGTGGCGTGTCGCCTTGCCAAGTGAGTTGGGCGGTGAGCTGATAGCAGTTGGTTCCGAGCTCCAATATCTTCGAGTGTGGACAACCCGCGGCAGCGCTCTAGTGCTCGGAGCCCTTCAGCAAGTAGAGGAGTCTGAGGGCCCGGACGGGATTCGGACCCATCGCTCTTGGTGGGTGAATGCTCGGTACATCATCCGAGTTCGAGGGAAGGGTAATGGCGCCGTGTGTGAATTGAGCAATGGACTTAAGGTACCCGTGAGTCGCCGCCGCAAGGCCGAAATGCTTGCACGTTTTGGTAACAGCGCGAGTTTTAACTCTGCAGCGATAGCGATAGCCTCACCATTACCTGGCAGCGATCAGAACATTCGCCGCAAGCCCAACTGAACGGATATAGGGTTGTAGTCCGGTTTAGAAAGCCGCCCGGTGACACCCTCTTCAGCCGGTAGTTCAACACTACCAAGCCGGAGCATTCGAACATCTGCAGTCAGTCTCCAGTCCTTGCTCATGGGTATCTCGGCGCCCGCAATTAATTGCAACCCAATCTTTCCTTGTTTGGACCATGCTCGATCGGTACCGCCCGAGTTGAGGTCGAAATCGATTTCCTGAACCCAGCC